>RECE01000343.1 GCA_007694165.1 Bacteroidota bacterium | reverse complement strand
ACCTGATTCAGAATCTTTCCTGGGAATCTTTGAGGATATTGAAGAGAAATTCCCTCGCGCGAAAAAGCTGTGCCTTTACTGTACCCAGGGGAAGATCCAATTCCTGGCAGATTTCTTCGTAGGAATACTCTTCAAAATATCGCAATTGAATGAGCTTTTTATAGCGGGGTTTAAGCTTCTCTACCAGCTGACGCATGAGTTGAATCTTTTGAGACTTGATAAGATTCTCTTCCGGGTCCAGCCCGGAGGAAGTCATTTTCTGAGCATGGTAGGATTCGCTGATATCTTCATAGTTTTCATTGGCAAGAACATTTTTCTTTTTCTTGCGCATAAAATCTATACAGTTATTGGAAGCAATTTTAAAAAGCCAGGTACTGAAGGCGTAATCCGGGGTGTACTGTGCAAGGTTTTTGAATGCCTTTCCAAAAGCTTCAAGGGTAAGATCTTCTGCATCGTCCACATTGCCGGTCATTTTCACAAGCATAAAATAAATGGTATCACGGTACAACCCCATAAGCTCCGTAAATGCCATCTGGTCTCCTTTTTCAACGGCTAACCTGACCAATTGGTAATCTCTTTGTGCTTTTTCAGTAAGATTGGGGTTTACTTCCATTTATTTTTCCTGTAAAACAAATTAGATAATGCAAAAACCGGGTTTAAGAAAATCAGTAACAAATCAAATATTGGCGAATATAAAAATAATTTTCTTTCCAAAAACCTTTTGCCTGCATAATAGTGCAGTAAAACCAGAGAAATCGTTCTCAGAGCAAATAAACCCGAAACAATGATTAAAGATAAAGAGGATTGGGCAAAAAACAAAAACAACACAAAAGTTAAGTAAAACAAGTTGCCTGATAAAGCAAAAAGTCCTAATTTGATTTTGTGTGAAAATTTATAGTGCACTCCCGTTGACAAGTGACGCTTTTTTTGCCTGAACCAGGAAACAAAATTGGGCTTGGGTTCTGAGAAAGTAATGCTGTCGGGATGGAGACACACCGCTGTGTTTTTTTTCGTTGCAACCATGTTCACAAACAAATCATCATCGCCCGACTTAACTTTATAGTGAGAGGCAAAACCACCGGCTTTAAAAAACAAAGACTTTCGGTAGGCAAGGTTGCGACCCACCCCCATGTATGGACTGCCTGCAAGGGCAAAGCCAAGGTACTGCATGGCAACACAAATGGTATCAAAGCGAATCAGTTTATTCAAAAACCCCGGTTTGATCTCATAGGCACCATACCCCAACACTATTTCTTTTTTATCATCAAAACAAGCACTCATGTTTTGAATCCAATGTTTTCCTGCGGGCCGGCAATCGGCATCGGTAAGAAGAATGTGCTCATTTTTTGAGGATTTGATACCTACTGCCAGAGCAAGTTTTTTACCTTCAAAAAAATTCACATTTTCCCGTAAATGAATCACCTTGAAATGGGAATACTTTTCCTCTAACGACTTTAGCAAAAAATAGCTATCGTCCTGAGAGAAATCATTTACCAGTATTACTTCAAAATCCGGATAATCCTGCTCCAGAATCAGAGAGAGATTGTTTTTAAGGTTTTCATATTCGTTTTTTGCGCATATAATAACAGACACCGCAGGTTGTTCAGTAGCTTGTTTATTATTGATTTGGGTTTTCAGGAATGCCACACGGGCAAAATAATACCAGTAATAAAAAAGCTGAGCAAGAGCAAAAAACAGGAATATCAGAAAAACAACTCCCTCTGGTGTATATATAAAGTTTTCAGGAAATCTCATAATGATTAGCAGGGTCAATTTAGAAAGGTGCAAAATTACCCAATCTAAACTAATAACAGTTATCTTTGGAAAATTTTTAACGAGGTATTAATGCAGTTTACCATTCACCACAAAGATTCAGGCAGCAAGGCCAGAACAGGCACCGTTACAACAGATCATGGTCAGATTAAGACCCCGGTATTTATGCCAGTAGGCACTGCCGGTACGGTAAAAGCAATTCATAACAAGGACTTGTCAGAGCAGGTTAACGCACGCATCATTTTGGGCAATACCTATCATTTGTATCTCAGACCCGGTACAGAAATACTCAGGAAAGCAGGCGGTTTGCATAAGTTTAATTCCTGGAACAAACCCATACTCACCGACAGTGGAGGTTACCAGGTTTATTCTCTTGCTCACAGAAGGAAACTCCGGGAAGAAGGGGTGGTTTTTCAGTCTCACATAGATGGCTCAAGGCATACTTTCAGCCCCGAAATAGTAATGGATATCCAGAGAATCATCGGAGGAGATATCATCATGGCATTTGATGAGTGTACCCCCTACCCCTGCGATTTGGATTATGCAGAGAACTCTATGCACCTGACTCACCGCTGGCTGAAACGCTGCTGTGAACATTTCGACAATACCCCCGACCTATACGGATATAGCCAAACCTTATTCCCGATTGTTCAAGGCAGTACCTATCCGGAATTAAGAAAGCAATCAGCCGAATTTGTTGCTTCCTGCAACAGGGAGGGAAATGCTATTGGAGGCTTATCGGTAGGAGAACCCGCCGAAATGATGTATGAAATGACAGAACTGGTTTGCGGAATTCTTCCCCAGGATAAACCCCGCTATCTGATGGGCGTTGGCACACCTGCCAATATCCTTGAAAGTATTGCACTGGGAGTTGATATGTTTGACTGTGTAATGCCTACCCGAAATGCCCGTAACGGAATGCTGTTTACCAGCGAAGGAATCATTAATATGCGCAACAGGAAATGGATTGACGACTTCTCTCCCATCGACCCTGATAACCATACTTTCGTCGACACAATGTACAACAAGGCTTACCTGCGTCATCTTTACACTTCCAACGAAATGCTCGGACCCATGATTGGTACCATGCATAACCTGGGCTTTTATTTATGGCTGGTAGATGAAGCAGCTAAGCATATTGAAAACAACACATTTGCAGACTGGAAGAATCAGATGGTGCCCAGGGTCTCAAGAAGGCTTTAATCCATATCAACACGGGTCCTCCATGCACTGATTTTGATTATAACACCTTAAGACAATTTATCCTACCTTAGAATAAAAGAATTAACTTTGCGTTTTCAATAAATTATGGGATTAAAAAAATTAGACTGGTATATTATCGGCAAGTTTCTTGGCACATTTTTCTACGCCATAACCCTGATTATACTTATCGTAATAATATTTGACCTTTCTGAAAAGATTGATAATTTCATTGAGAATAAGGCTCCGCTCAATGAAATTCTTTTTGTTTATTACCTGAACTTTATTCCCTATTTCATCAACCTTTTCAGCCCACTGTTTACTTTTATAGCGGTAATTTATTTTACCTCCCGTTTGGCCTTTAATACAGAAATTGTGGCCATACTCAGCTCCGGAATCAGTTTCAGACGCCTTTTGCTGCCCTATTTTATTTCAGCGATATTCCTGGCATTCCTATCCATTTATCTTTCCAATGTAATGATTCCCAATGCCAACAGAAAGAGGATTGACTTCGAAAACACCTATATCCGCAGCCAAAGACAGTTCAGAGAACGAAATATCCACATGCAGATACGCCCGGGAGAATTTGTTTACCTCGAGTCATTTAATGAAAGAATAGGAATGGGATACAAATTTGCCCTGGAAAGAATCATTGATGGTGAGCTGGAGTTTAAACTAATTGCCGAAAGAGCAGAATGGATCGACAGTACAGAAACCTGGGCACTAAGGAATTACTATATGAGAGAAGTGAATGATCTTGAGGAAAACCTATCCTGGGGTAGCAGAAAGGATACGATGATTCACCTCAAACCTGATGATTTCATTCAGAACTTAAGAGACATGGAAACCATGAACTTCAGGGAACTTGGTGATTTCATTGACAATGAGAGATTAAGAGGCTCAGAAAACATCAGGTTCTACCTTGTGGAAAAGCACCGGCGAATAGCCTTCCCCTTTGCTACCCTGGTGCTCACCCTGATAGGAGTATCTCTATCCAGCAGAAAAGTCAGGGGTGGAATCGGACTGCACCTGGGAATGGGTCTGCTGCTAAGTTTTACTTTTATCCTGTTTATGCAGATTTCCACCACTTTCGCCACCAATGGAAATTTGCCCGCTGTCCTTGCTGTATGGATACCCAATATGGTCTATGCAGTTTTGGGACTTTACCTGTTGAAAACTGCTCCAAAATAAAACAGCCCCAAATGAAGGTCAATGTGTGAAAGCCCACATTGATCATCCTCCACACAACCCACAAAAAAATGCATTACCCGATAAAACCATTAATTTTATCAGAGTAATGCATTTTTTACTAGCAAAGTCTCAAAGGGATTTACGGGCTCAGGAATTATCTTCGCCTGCTAACTCTTTCTCGTCGCGTGGTTTAAGTACCATATCGGGCAACAAGTATCCCATAGCACCTCCCCATATCATAGAAAGGTAAGGATTGGATTGAATAGCACATCCTCCCCCTTCAATATTGCAGCCTACCAGTGCATAATAAGCATAACCGCCGGCTACTCCGATAAGTGTGAAACCTCCTATTATCCAGAGATAGAATTTACGGGGCACATTGCCCCAGGATTTCTTTTGTGAAGATTTGCTGTTTTGATCCATATTTACTTTTCTTTAATTTTCAAACAACCCTGTACAGGGCTTTCAGTATTATATTATTTAACGCCAAGTACTTCTTCAATGGCTTTTTCAAAAGAAGCTTTGGGTAAAGCTCCGGCAGCCATTTGAGGTTGTGCATCTTTGGGAACAAATAATATTGAAGGTATACTTCTGATTCCAAAAATCTGGCTCAGTTCTCTCTCTACCTCGGTATCAACTTTATAAATATCAACTTTACCTTCATATTCCTTCGACAATTCTTCCAATACAGGAGCAACCACTTTACAGGGTCCGCACCAGTCAGCATAAAAGTCAATGATACAAGGTTTGTCTCCTTCAAACTTCCATTCTTTATTGGTTTCAAAATCAAATACTTTGGATTTAAAGGTCTCTTTTGTTAAATTTTCCATAATAATAATTATCTCATTTTAAGCCTCCCTGAGGCTTGAATATTTAAAAATAAACTGATTTACACTATTTTACATATGACTCTTTATCGCAGCGAGCAGCGTTTCTTTTTGCTGCACTCCAACGAAACGCTGTACCGGTTCGCCATCCTTAAAGATTATCAGAGTAGGAATATTTTGTACTCTGTTCATACTGGCTGAACGAGGATTGTGGTCAACGTCAAGCTTTGCAATTTTAGCCATATCTCCAATGGATACTGCCACTTCTTCAATAATAGGGTTTTGAATGCGGCACGGAGGACACCATACGGCCCAAAAATCTACCAAAACAACTCCCTCGGAGATGGTTTCCTCAAATATGGCATCCGTAACAATTATAACTTTGCTGTTTTCATCCGAAACCGTTACTGCTTTTTGTGTTCCTGAATTTGCAGGCCCCTTGTTAAAGAGCATAACACTCCCTATTGCAAACACAATAACCAGAACAGCAATCTGAAGAGGGCGTGTTTTTTTCCAGATGTTTTCTTTTTCTGCTTTTTTACTCATATGATTAAAGATTTGTATCGTTATTAAATGTTAGTATTTCTGTTTTGAAAATGACAAAATCAATTTAGCACAAAAGTATCTAATTATATAGATATATAAAAGTTATTTTTTGTTAAGCCAAAAATGATACGTATTTATACCTAAACTTCTATCCAATTATTTTAAGAACTTTGTAATATAATGCAAATCTTCAACCCGAGGAAGAAGATAAAGTTCAAATAATACATACTGCAATTAGCGCAATGCAATAACTTACCGATAATAAAGTTAATATACTCTGCAATTAAAACCAACTGCAATGATAAATGAAAAACGATTTGGACTGCAACAACCGATAAAAACTGCGGTACTTCTTTTATTTACTTTCTTAATAAGTGTAACGCTACCTTCCTGTGATGAAGATGGCAACTTTGTGTTACCCCTTACGGAAGCAGAAATAGTGCAGGGTCTGAAAGAAGCTTTGAAAGTAGGAACTGACAACTCGGTTGCATTAACCAACCGCACCAATGGTTATTATGGCAATGAATTAATAAAAATTCCATGGCCCGCCGAAGCCGCCGGAGCGTATAATTATATCAACACCAACCTTCCCACCCTTCGCCCCTTGCTCGACGAGGTGGTGCTTAAAATGAACCGGGGAGCAGAAGAAGCCTCAGCCAAAGCAAAACCCATCTTTATTGATGCCGTGCTGGCCATGACCATAGAAGATGCCCGTGGCATTCTCAACGGGACTGAAAATGCTGCTACATTGTATCTGCACGAAAAAACCTATGAATCACTTCACATTGCCTTCATGCCTGATATCCATAGTGCACTTGAAAGTGTTGGTGCTGCCACGGCCTGGACCAGTATAACCAATTTGTATAACCCTATTGCCCAATTTACACCCGGGATTCAGCCCATAACCACAGATTTGGCAGATTATACTACAACCAAAGCGCTGGATGGATTGTTTTTATTACTGGCAGAAGAAGAATTGAAAATACGCACTGACCCACTCGCCCGAATCAATGATATTTTGAAAAAGGTGTTTGGCTCGCTGGATTAAAATTTCGCTGACTATTCAATTCCGGCAAAATGCTTCATAAACTGAACCCTTTGGAAAACAGCTGGGTTGTCAGTATTTTTGAAGCTCAGTTTGCCCTGAAAGTCGGCTATTTTTTCAAAGTTGTTTTTTTCCATCCAATATTTCAGACCCTGAACAATAAGGGATAACTGGTCAAAACCATTTTTGTACAAAGTACTGCATACCTGAACAGCATTGGCACCTGCAAGAAGTTGTTTTACAACTCCGGCTCCATCGTGCACTCCCGTTGAAGCACATAAATCTGCCTGAACCCTGCCTGCCATGATTGCAATCCATCTCAGTGAGGTTGATATTTCTTCAGAAGTACTGTATAAATTTCCTGGTTTGACAACAAATTTATCAATATCAATATCAGGATTATAAAAACGGTTGAACAATACCAGCCCCTGAATACCAGTCCAGGAGAGTTTTTTCAAAATTTCTGCAAGACCCGAAAAGTGATAAGAGACTTTGAGCGAAATGGGCAATGAAGTTTGCTTCTTCACGGTTTCAATGATTTCAAAATATAACTTCTCATGCTCTTCGCCGGTTTTGTTAACGTCAGAGGGCAATACAAATACATTGAGCTCGAGGGCATCGGCTCCGGCATTTTCAATTTCTTTGGCAAAAGCCGGCCATTCGTTGGCCGAAACACAATTGATACTGGCAATAACAGGTATCGAAAGATTGCTTTTGGCACTTTTGATCAAATCAAGGTATTCTTCAATGGTTTGAGTTCTTGAGTAATTGCGAATATAATCATCCGCTTCTGTGTAAGCACTTTGCATATCCTCGTAGGAAAAAACCTTTCTGATTTCAAGCTTGATTTGTTCTTCAAATAAAGACTTAAGGACAACAGCACCAGCCCCTTTTGCTTCTATTATCTTCAAATTATCCAGGCTTCTTGTTAAACCTGAACTACCTACGATTACAGGGTTTTTAAGGTTAAGCCCCATGTATGTGGTCGATAAATCTTTCATATCTTAATATTTTTATTTATACTTGCAATAAATGTGTCTTTTGGGTTTTAATTATAAAAAATACGCTTTGGTATAACAAACCTACATAAAATTTAAAAAACTAAAGCATGTTGAATAAAAAAAAATAGCATTGGATGACAAAATAAATAAAAACCGAATTACACTTAGAGAAATCATGAAGGTAAAAACTATCTTTGTGAGAGAGATTGCCGAAGTATTCCCTTTGGTCATGAGCTCAAAACTTTCAGTTTTTCGGTTGCGATGACTGAAAAACAGGAGTCCCGATTTTTCTTCGGGATGACTGTATTGAAGGCAAGCATAACAGTCTACCCCGCCTCTTCGCGGGGCAGCAATTGGCCTTTTCTTGCAAGCACTACTTAACCTGATATTCAATGTATGGATGTAACTACAGATAAAAAATTTCGCACCTCCCGCACAGAGAGAATGTCTTTCAGAAGCATGCTGGAACCCCTGCTGGTGATTTTTAACAAAGCTGTTTCTGATATCTTTCAAAATCGCGAGTATTATATTGCATACAGCATTCCCGGTGGAGTTTACGGATATTTTAAAGATTATGATTTGCAACCTGAAGACATCAGGAAGTTAAAAAACCGCATTCGCGACCTCATCAAAGAAAACCTGAATTTCAATCAGGAAATTCTCCCCAAAGAGAAGGTTATCCGGTATTTTGAATTACATAACCGCCCCGACATTCTCGAGTTGCTCTATTCTCATTCATCAGAGAACCATCAGGGTTTGCACCTTGCTCACCTCAATGGCAATGGGGAGCTGTTTTTTAATCATGTGGTTGAAAATTATGAAAAGCTTGACAAGTTTCAATTGTTTAAATTCAACAAAGGTTTTTTCCTGATTGCCGACCCGGCGTTTTATGAAAGGGTAATGCCGGTCAGACTCGAGCTGAGCAAATACCTGAAAAGATTTGAAGAATCTGAGACTTCAATGAAACAACTGGGAATCGAAAGCATTGCCCAGCTCAATGAAGTAATTGACAATGGTGAACTGCCAGAGTTTATTAAAATCTCTGAGGCCTACCAGGCCAAAAGAATAGGCCGCATTGCAGACAATATTGTCAGTCATCCGCTCAAACCCAGGTTGGTTTTTCTTGCAGGCCCCACCTCTTCAGGAAAAACCACCTCTGCAAACCGGCTTTCCATCGAACTGAAAGTATTGGGAAAAAAGGTACTTATCATGTCTCTTGACAACTTTTACCTGCCTCACTCCATGATTCCTTTTGACAAGGAAACAGGGCTGCAAAACTTTGAACTCATCACAGCCCTTGACTTAACATTGTTTCGCAAAACCATCACCAGGCTCCTCAGCGGAGAAAGCGTTAAACTACCAAGGTATCATTTTGATGGAAAAGGAGCCACACCTGAACCTCAACCTACAACCATTACCCCTGATACTTATATTATTGTGGAAGGGATTCATGGACTCAATCCTGAACTCTGGAAAGATGCCCTGGATATTGAATCTTACAGGCTGTATGTCTCTGCTTTAAACACACTGAATATCCACGACCACTTACCTCTTTCTACATCCGATCACCGACTTATCCGCAGATTGGTGAGAGATCATCTTTTCAGAGGGTATAGTTTTAATGAGACTATCAAACGGTGGCCCGATGTAATGGAAAATGAATACCACAGCATTTTTCCCTTTCAGGAAAGTGCCCATGCCATTTTCAACTCTTCGCTGATATATGAAATTGCTGTATTTGCTCATTATGCACCGGGAATACTTAATGATTCCTTTGCCGAAAATGAAGCTATCCGGGAGGAAGTCAGAAGGCTCAACCGTATTTTAAACCTGCTCAAGCCCATAAACCCAAAAGATATACCTCCTACCAGTATACTCAGGGAGTTTATCGGGGGGAGTAGTTTTACTTATTAAAAGGGATGATTGGCTGTTTTTACAAGTCAGCGATGATTGGAATAATCATTCAATTTAAAAACCTTATTTGTCTTCCTCCAACCTTAGTAGAAAGGAAAATGCAAATAGTTAATGAGTCCACTCCGAAAAGTACAATACCCCCCGACCCCCTAAGAGG
>RECE01000378.1 GCA_007694165.1 Bacteroidota bacterium | reverse complement strand
TCCCTCTTTCAACTTTTTCTTCCTACTTTTGCCCGCGAAAAACCCTTTCTAACCCTTAATCCAGTTTTCAAACATGGCCGCTTACATTACCAGAGAAAAACCATTTAGTGCCAGATGGTTGAAAGCCTATGGCTTCATTATATTGGGCACGTTTATCCTTTCCATCGGATATGTGTATTTTATTACGCCTTATAAAATTGTCCCCGGCGGAGTATACGGTATCAGCATTGTGCTGCACCATACATTCGGAACGCCGGTAGGACTTGTGGCTTTATTTTTTAATATTCCCCTTGTACTGATAGGAATCAAATTGCTGGGGCCCCGTTTTGGTGCCAAAACCGTCACCGGATTCGTACTCACTTCTGTGTTTGTGGATGTGTTGAGCTATTTTTCAGGGATGGAACCCCTGGTGCACGACAATGCGTTGCTGGCGGCAATTTTTGGAGGTGTGTTTATGGGGGTGGGAGTAGGGTTGATTTTCAAATCCAGGGCCACCAGCGGCGGTACCGATGTGCTGGCCATGATTATATCCAGGCAGAATCGCATGCCCCTGGGGCAGATAATGATTATGGTTGATTCGGTCATTGTAATCCTGGGCCTGGTGGTGTTTGGCGATTGGGAAATCCCCCTTTACTCGTGGATGGTAATATTTATCATGGGCAAAGTGATCGATGTGGTGTTGCAAGGCATCAGCTATGATAAGACCCTCTTTATCATCAGCGATCAGCATGAACAAATCCGAGAGAAGCTTATCGTGGATATGCGCAGGGGTGGAACCTACATTGCCGGTGAAGGGATGTTTAACGGCAGTCCGAAGAAAATCATCTTTACTTCTGTCAACCGGCGCGAAGTGGCCATGTTGCAGGATTTTATCCACCAGGTGGATCCCAAAGCATTTATGACCGTGATCGAAGCCAACGAGATCCTGGGCGAAGGTTTTAAATCACTGAAGGACAAGCTGGAGGATTAATCTCCGGCTTGTCCTTCAGCAGGGTTTGCTTTTTTATATTACTGAATAATTTCCCGGATTTTGCCCAGCTCTTCGTTGCTGAAGTGCAGGTTGTTAAGGGTTTGAAGGTTGTCTTCCAGCTGTTTTACGCTGCTTGCTCCCACCAGGACGGAAGTAATACGATTGTCTTTCAGCAGCCATGCGATGGCCATTTGTGCCAGGCTTTGTCCGCGTTGTTGAGCGATGTCATTGAGCCGGCGTACCAAATGTAGTTTTTCTTCCGTAATGCTTTCGGCCTTGAGGAATCCGGTAGGTTTTCCTGCGCGGGAGTCCTGCGGGATTCCATGCAGGTATTTATCCGTAAGCAATCCCTGCTCCAGGGGTGAGAAGGCAATACAGCCCATGCCGGTTTCTTCCAGTGTATCCAGCAATCCGTTTTCTACCCAGCGGTCGAGCATGGAATACCTGGGTTGATGTATCAGACATGGGGTTCCCAGGCTGCGCAGTATCTCAGCAGCCATGCGGGTTTGCTCGGGCGAGTAACTGGATATACCCGCATACAAGGCTTTGCCTTGTTTTACCACCTGGTCGAGAGCCATCATGGTTTCTTCCATGGGGGTGTCCGGATCAGGACGGTGAGAGTAATAGATGTCCACATATTCAAGGTTCATACGCTTCAAACTCTGATCCAGGCTGCTGATCAGGTATTTGCGGCTACCCCATTCCCCATAGGGTCCGGGCCACATGTAATAACCGGCCTTGGTGGAGATGATCAACTCGTCGCGGTAGGCTTTCAGGTCGGTGGAGAAGATTCTTCCGAAATTCTCTTCCGCACTGCCTGCCGGTGGGCCGTAGTTATTGGCCAGGTCGAAGTGGGTAATGCCCGCATCGAAAGCCCGGTGGATGATTTTCTGTCCGTTTTCGTAAACGTCTACATCAGCGAAATTATGCCACAGCCCAAGTGAAATGGCCGGTAATTTCAGTCCGCTGCGCCCGCAGCGATTGTAGATCATGGATTCGTATCGTTGTGCATTGGGTTGATAACTCATAATATCCTTTTTTTTGGGGTTTATCTGCAAAAGTAAGATTAATTGGGCATTTGTTAAAATACGATTGCCCTTTAAATATCCTTATTGACTTTCCGTCAACCTTAGTAGAATTATTGTTAAGCCTACTATCATATCCATTGCTTCAGGTTGGACTTTAGTCCCATTGGCAATCAACCCTGGGTAGTAATTGCGCTGTCCTTAAATGCCCTTCACCTCTCATGGTTTCTGCACAGCGCTTTCTTTTCTGCCTCCTTTAAACCGTCGGCTAAAGCACGACGGCAATAGATAGTTTCTTTTACCAGGTAGACGGAAGACCGAAGACGGAAGAGAATGCTCGTCGGTCTTCTGTCTCCGGTCTTCTGTCTATACCAATTGAATAAATGCAACTCGTATTTTTTTACTAAAAGTGCAGTAGAACTAATTAAATTAACACACCCCCCAAAGATTCTGCTTATTTTTGACCTTTCATTTCCTCCCCTGAGCTCCAATGAGGTAAGAAGGTAATGCAATACTGAATGGATAAAACCACTGACTGAATAAAAAACCGGATGTCTCATGTCGTACCGTGCCCTGATAATAGAAGATGAACCCGCTGCAGCCCGCAGGCTGGAAAAAATGATCCTGATTGCGGATCCTTCCATACGCATTATCGACAAGCTTGACTCTGTCAGTTCTGCCGTGCGTTGGTTCAAAACCCATCCCTTACCCGACCTGGTATTTCTGGATATCAACCTGGGCGATGGCATCAGTTTTGGCATTTTCGATGAGGTAGAAGTGCAATGCCCGGTAATATTTACCACAGCTTTTGATGAATATGCCATCAAAGCCTTCAAAGTAAACAGCATTGATTACCTGCTGAAGCCCATCCGGCAGGAAGAACTGGATTTCAGCATACAAAAATTCAGGAAGCAGGCAAGGGAAAGCCATGATGAGATACAGAAGAATTTCAAAAATATGCTGGAAAGCCTGAAAACGCCTGAGGATAAATGGAAAAAGCGGTTTGTTGTGAGTTTTGGTGATAAAATCAGGGCCATAGAAACAGATGCTATTGCCTGGTTTATGGTGATGGAGAAAAGCACCTGGCTGGTAACCCATGAAAACCACAGCTATGGCATCAATTACTCGCTGGAGCAGCTGGAGGAATTGCTGGACCCATCAAAATTTATCCGGGTCAACCGAAAGTATATTGTGGGATTTTCAGCCATTTCCAGCATGTATGCTTATTCACGCTCAAGGGTAAAGTTACAATTACAGCCTGAGCCACCCGAAGAAGTTATTGTGAGTACCGATCGCTCGGCAGGTTTTAAACAATGGCTGGATAAGTAGGGCCTGCTGAAAAACACTTAACAGACAGTTTATTAATTGAATACAATATTATTTTGGCAGTTAAATGCAAGGTTTTTTAAATATTCATTTGTATAACTTTGCTTTGTTATTTGGTTAGTTTTTAGTACACCATCTGCTTCGTTGCCTTCGGCTCGCAGTATTATTATACAGCTGCGCCTTGTCGCCTTGCATCTGATGCACTAAAAACTTTTTCAGCAGGCCCTAAGTAGGCTATAAGAAAAAACCCGCCGTGGGGAGTCCGGCAGGCTTTGGGGCTTAGACAGGTATCGCTTCGACAGGCTCAGCGACCGGTGGGTAGGTTCAGCGGCGCTTCGACAGGCTCAGCGACCAATCGACAGGCTCAGCGATCGTTGGGCAAGGTTTTAAAGGACTACAAAGTTGATTTTAAACCTTTGGGTCTCGCCGGGTTCAAGGACTTTACCAAGACTGGGCTCCAGCCTTTTGATTTGTTTTTGTACACTCTCTGAAAGAAGTTGGTTATTGGCAGAGATTTGAAAATACTCAATGGTTTTGTCTTCTTTTACTCTTAATTCAAAGGCTACATAACCATCAATTTTCAATTCCCTGGCAGTTTCAGGCAGACTAATCCGTTTCTCCAGCAAACGGGCTGCTTCGGTGGGTTTTTGTACATCGGTAACATCTTTTGTGCTGGCCTGAGCGCCTGCCACAAATAGGAACATTGCCATAATGGCTGTAATTACACTTGTTTTCATGATTCAAATTATTTAATTCTTAAATAAGGTTGCAATCATGGATTCCCAATCTTTGTGCCTTGATTTGTAAGGTGCTAATAATAAAGGTGTTGAGGTGGGTGTGGCGAGAAAAGCAGCAAGTACATGTTGTTCGTACCGGTACAATACAGGTTCGAAACCGAACACGAAAAACCGATAAAACCCAAAAAGTTTACTATAGGGTTGGATGTTTTTCCAAACAATCACCGGTTGCAGGCAATCCGGAAATCGCAGTTGATGCAGTTTTGCTCATCTTCGGTGCGCCTGAAAGGGGTTGCAGGGTCAAATATTTCCTGCATGAGTTCCTGCAGTTTGCTTTCAAACTGCTGTATGATTGCAGGGTCGATGGTACCGTATCCTTCGGGGTAGGAAAGGGTGAGAAGTCCTGCGCCCAGGTTTCTGAAAGAGACAATGCCGGGCATCAGCTCAACCGGCATCCCGTATTTGCGGCTGTACAACATAGCATACATCATCAGCTGAAAACTTTTTCCCAGTTGAGGGTCTTTGGTAATATCGTTCCAGTCCTTGATTTTCAGTTCTTCCTTTTCTACCTTGCCGGTTTTGTAGTCGATTACCCTGATGGTGTTGCCCAGCTGGTCAATCCGGTCGGTGGTTCCCTTGAATCGTATGGTGCTGATATTGTCGCTGATAGCCATGGGCACCTCTGCAATATCTTCCTTTTCTGCCCGGATGTACTTCAGGGTTTTTCCTTTGGCCTGCAAATCTTCAAGAAACTTCTTCTCTGCCATCAGGAAGTTCTTCACAAATCTGGCTGCCACCCTGGCAAGCAACAGGTTTTTGCCCGAAGAAATATCTCCCCCTTTGTAAAATTCTTCAAACTTGGTTGCAGTAATCCTTTCAATGGCAGGAATCATTTTATCCATGTGATGGGGCTGTAGCTCCTTCCCGACGAGTTGTTCATCCTGGTAGAGCTGTTGAAGGACTTCGTGTACCACAGTGCCCAGTGTATTGGCCTGGATGGTTTCCTCAGGGGCCATGGTCTCTTTGATGGTTGCAATATGCCTGAAGTAAAAGAAAAGGGAGCAGCGGATGTAATGGTTCAGTGTAGTAGGAGAGAAGCCCTTATGGTTGATGAGCTGCAGTGTCTCCAGAATTTCTTTGTTTTTACCGATTACGATGTCCTGTTCGGGCTCTTCAGTTGCAGAAGGCAATGGGATGATGCGTTCATGGATTACAATGTTGGGGTTCCATTGGGGCATTTCCAATTGCAGCTGGGTGATAAACCTGCTTTTTTCGCTGCTTCCCATGTCCTGGCTTTGAGTATTGTAAATGATATGGACGTTTTCTGCCCTTTGCAACAGGCGATAGAAATGGTAAGCAAAAATGGCATCCTTCTCTTTGTACACAGGGATGTTGTAGTAAGCTTTAATGTCAAAGGGGAGGAGGGAGTTGCTGCTTTTGGCTGCCGGCAAAATATCTTCGTTGGCCGAAAGGATGATCAGGTTTTTAAAATCCAGGTTGCGCGTTTCGAGCATCCCCATGATTTGCAGTCCGGCAAGGGGTTCGCCCGACAAAACCAGCTTGCTTTCCCTGGCCATGGCCTGGAAGAGCATAAAAAGGGTGCGCAAATCATTGACCTCCTCTTGCTGTGCTGCAAAGGTTTCCAGCTTGCGCAACACCACGCTGATGGGGAAAAGGGCTTCAAAATCGGTAAACCAGGGAGCATTTTCCACGGCTATATTCTCCTCTGCTGATTTTCTGCGGAAAGCTTCGTCAAGACAAGTCTTCAGATGCAACAATGCCGGAATCATCTTGTAGGGGGCTTTGGCAAATCCTTCCAGGTAGGTAGAGAATAGTGTTTTAAATTTTCCCTCCTCACCCCAGAAAGAATCCAGTCTTTCAACCGAGAGGAACGTTTTTTTTGAAGCGTAAATCTTCCTGATAAAAGCCTCTGTGGAAAGGGTTTCCTCTTCTCCGGGCAAAAGAACCGAAATGGCCGGATGTCTGAAAAATCTTACCACATCCTTGAAATAAAAGGCAGACTTTAAGCCCGTGGCAGCAGATTTCATGCGCAGGGTGGTGACATGCATCTGAAAAAGGGACTCAAACAAGGCATAGATACTGGTTTTCCTGATGGGGAAGCCCATGGTGATGTTCACTTTGCCCATATCATCAGGGATGGAATTGAGCATGGGCAAAAGCATATCTTCGTTGGCCAGCACAACAGCGGTCTGGTGCGAAGGGATGCTGTCTTTGGGAAAGGTTTTAAGAATGTTGGCAGCCAGCTTGGCCTGGTTTACATTTTTGGCTACACCGTAAATCCGGATGTTCTTTTTTGACGAGGTGAAATGGTCGCCCATGAAAGATAGTTGGGTCAGATTCCATTGTTTGCGGTATTTGCGCAAAAACATACCTGCCTCGTGGTTGGGGTTGTTGAAATAGTATTTGTCTGCATCCCACAATATTTCAGCTTTCCTTTTTTTTGTAAGACTGCGGATGATGGTCTCTTCGGCCTGGTTGAGCGCGCTGAAACCGATAAAGTAGATGTAATCCCAGGGCAGGGCAGGAGCTTCCTCTGCCGAAAGGGTATCGGCTGCCAGGCGGTAAGCCAGCCCCTGGTAAGCAATTTTACCCCTGGTTAGTTCATTTGCCAATGCTGCATGCCATTTTCTGAACTTCTCGAAAAATATCACGTATTTTTTCTGAAAATCAGACATGGCCTTGCCGTCCGGGTTCCACGTTTCAATCCTTTTTACATCAGTAACCGAGTCGAAAATGGGTCTGGGATCCGGCATGTGAGCATCGATATCGTTGAAATCTTTGATGAGCATGGGAGCCCATTTCAGAAATTCCTCCAGCGGTTCGGCCTGTTGCTTTTCTTCCCGGCAATACACCTTGTAAAAATCCAGCAGCAAAGCCACGGGTTCCTGTATGGTGATACCGGTAATGCGGCCAATGAAATCTTCCATGCTCAGCACATCAGGTGCCCAGATGGGTTGGGTAATCTTTACCGAAAATGATTTTTTCAGAAACAGACCGGCACGGCGGTTGGGGGTTACCAGACAGATTTTGTCCATGTCGTGGTCCGTTTGCTCCAGTACCTTTTGGGCTACCTGGTCGAGGAAAGTTTGCATATCAGTATAAGTCAAATTTTTCGGGGTTAGCCCTTACCAGCATCTCAGCCCTTTCCAGCTTTTCCAGGCTCCCCACATCGGCCCAGAAAGCGGGGTCATGCTCAAAAGCCATGATGTTGTGTTCCCTGGCAAGGTCAAGGTAAACCTTGTTGATAGAGAAAACACCGGTTCTTTTCATCAGGTCAAAAATACGCGGGCTGATGATGTGAATACCGCTGAATGCCATCCTTTGTGCAGGCTTTTCGGCCTGGTAGCATTGTATAAGTGCTTTGGTATGAATGTTTTCCCATCCACACAACCGCTTATCATGAAAAAGGAAATAGCGGCTGGTTTCTCTTTTGCTTACCGCCAGTGTGGCCATTGCATTATTGCTGATGTGTTCCTGGTACATCTGACCCAGGTTGATGTCGGATACAATATCCACATTGTGCACAACAAAGGGTTCTTCGCCATGAAGAAACTCAGCAGCCCGGAGCAATCCACCTCCGGTATCAAGCAGGCAGTCACTTTCATCAGAAATGACCAGTTCTGCCCCATGGGTTTCCAGTGCCGCAATGGCTTCGCGCATCAGGGCCGGGAAATGATAAATATTGATGACAATATACCGGATGCCTGCATGGGTGAGCTTGTCGATGGCTCTCTGCAACAGACTTTTGCCCCCAACCTCAACCAGGGCTTTGGGCTTTTCACTGGTGAGCGGCCGCAGACGTGTGCCCAGTCCGGCAGCAAAAATCATGGCTTTGTGCATAGGGGTTTAATTTTCTTTGGGTTTGCAAAGGTGTTTTTCTTTCAATGCCGAAAGACCACACTTTTTACAGCTAAATTTCGCCTTTTTCGACTTTTCCTCTTTGCCGGTTTTACATACTTTCTTCGACATTGTTGCACAATTGAAATAAATACAGGGCCTTGCGAGCGTTTACAAAATTATAAGCCTGACACAGGAATACCGGGCATCAGGGCCATGAAAGTTGTTCATTGTGTTGTAAATCGATGGTAACATCGTATTTGCTGCCAAGTCTTTCGGCCAGTCTCTCTGCACTGTAAACAGAACGGTGCTGGCCTCCGGTGCAGCCATAGGAAACCATCAAATGGGTAAAACCCCTTTCCAGGTAGGTGTTAACGGAGGTTTCCACTATCGCGGAGGTTGCTTCCACGAATTCTTTTACGGCTTCTTCTTTTTCCAGGTATTCAATTACCGACTGATCCTTGCCGGTAAGTTTTTTGTAGGCCTGCTCCCTGCCGGGGTTGGGAAGGCTGCGGCAGTCGAACATGAAGCCACCACCATTGCCCGACTCATCTACCGGAAATCCTTTTTTGTAAGAAAAGCTGCGGATGGTCACCTTCAGGCCCGATGAGGGTTTGTCGTACTTGCGCAGGGCAGGCGACGCGATGATTTCGTAAAGAATATGGCGCAGGTAAGGGACACTTTCCGGTACTTTGTTGTTTTCCAGCAGCCAGTGCAGGTTGCGCTTGGCGTAAAAAATACTCTGCAGAAACAGCGCCTTCTTCTCATAAAAACCCCTGAAACCGTAAGCTCCCATGGCCTGCATGATGCGGATGATGACAAAACCGTAGAAATGATCGCGGAATTTCTGCTCGTCTACCGGGATATGTTTTTTAACCGATTCAATGTAATAGTCCAGCAGCTCCTCGCGCTGCTCCGGGTGGATGTTGGCCTTGGCATCGTAGAGCAGCGAGGCAATATCGTATTGCAAAGCACCCTTGCGGCCTCCCTGGTAATCGATGAACCAGGGCTCGCAGCTGCGTATCATGATGTTTCTCGACTGGAAGTCGCGGTAAAGGAAGTATTGACTGTCGGCCTCCAGCAGGTAATCGCAGAAAGACTGGAAATCGTCTTCCAGCTTTTGCTCGTCGTACAGGATGCCCGCCAGTTTGAGGAAATAGTATTTGAAATAGTTCAAGTCCCACATCATGGAGTTGCGGTCGAAGGCATGGCGCGGGAAGCAGGCTGTGAAGTCCAGTCCGTCGGCTCCCTGTATCTGGAAGCGGGGCAGCACATCCAGGATGGTGCGGTACAAATCCATGACCGAATCATCGAACAGCACCTGGTCGCGGCTGTGGGGCAACAGCGAAAACAGGGTGGTATCGCCCAGGTCCTGCTGCAGGTAGACATAGTTGCCGGTATCTTCGGCAAGAATTTCCGGTACAGGCAGCCCTTTTTTGCGGAAATGCTCCGTGAAGGTCAGGAAAGCGTGGTTTTCCTGCTCTATGGGGTTGTAGGCCCCGATAACCGTTCCTTTGGTGTAATGGATGCGGAAGTATTTGCGGTCCGAACCCGATGGGGGTAAGCTGGTGATTTCGATGGGGTTTTCCCCGCTCCAGCGGGTGAATAAATCTGAAATAAGTTCCTGTTGCTGAATATGATTGTGCATAAATAGTGTTTCAAAAGTTTACCTAACATGCAAAAGTAACACTCCTGAGGCAAATTCGGGAATTAAAGTTGTATGAATTATCCGGATGCTATCCGGATGCTTCCGGTTCCTCCGGAAGCTGGTTATTGCAGATGG
>RECE01000237.1 GCA_007694165.1 Bacteroidota bacterium | reverse complement strand
GACCGCCGCAATCGACCACTCTGCCATCTCTCCGGGGGCAAAAGTACAAAAAAAAATATTGTACGCAACAAAAAAGACACATTCCTTCAAAAAAAATATATGAATAAGGTAAGATCAATGTTGTCAGTGCTTTACAAGGGTCTTTTGAGGGTGCTGAAAATATTGAATGCCGTTAAAATGGATAATTCCTTACCTTTGATTGTTTTTTTTCTGCTCTTGACTTTGTGCTTTCATTTTATTCAGGTGAAAGAATCGCTGTATTGCTTTGGTCAATAATGATCATGCTATAACTGATATCTCCTCTTATTGTTGTTTCTATGCTAAAGCTCGCCATTGTAATATTAAACTGGAACGGAAAACATTTGCTTGAGAGGTTTTTGCCCTCGGTGATTGGGCATTGCCCCGCTTATGCAAAGATTTTTGTTGCTGATAACGGTTCTGTTGACGGGTCTGCGGGTTTTCTTAAGCAACATTATCCCGGGATAACCTTTCTGGATCTGAAAAAAAATCATGGCTATACCGGAGGATACAACCGTTCGTTGAATTTAATACAGGCTGAGTATTATGTATTGCTCAATTCAGATATAGAAGTTACGCAAGGATGGATTGATCCCATAGTTGATATTATGGATAAGAATCCTGATATAGCAGCCTGCCAACCCAAGATTCTTTCCTGGCATGAGCGCTCCCTGTTTGAATACGCAGGGGCAAGCGGAGGCTATATAGACAAGTATGGTTATCCCTTTTGCAGAGGAAGAGTATTCGGACACCTTGAAGAGGATTCAGGGCAGTACAATGCATCTGTGGATGTTTTTTGGGCTACCGGTGCATGCATGTTTGTGAGAGGAAGTGACTTTCATCTGGCAGGAAAACTGGATAATGATTTTTTTGCCCATATGGAGGAAATCGACCTTTGCTGGCGATTGAAAAGAATGGGAAAGCGGGTCATCTGTCTGCCGTTGTCGGTAGTATATCATGTAGGAGGAGGTACGCTGCCCAAAAACAATCCGAGGAAAACCTATCTCAATTTCAGAAACAACCTTTTGTTGCTGGCCAAAAACCTGCCAGCCCGTCAATTTTATCTGGTTTTGCTCAAAAGACTTATCCTTGATCAGGTTGCTGCAGCAAAATTCCTCCTCAGCGGACAGCACCAGGATTTTTTGGCTGTGTACAAAGCGACTTTTTCGGTATTGCGAAATATAAGAAAAAAACGCAAAGAGGGCAAAGCTCTTCCTTACATCGCGGTGTCAGGGGTGTATGGCAAAAGCATTGTAAAAGAATACTACCTGATGGGTAAAAAGCGGTTTTCACAGCTTGACGCCTCCAGATTCATGAATCTTTAACCCAATGATGGCTTTAGCTGACAGAATCAGATGATAGAATTGATCAAACTCTCGATAGCAAGTCTGTAGCCTTCCAGTCCAAAACCACTAATGCTGCCTGCACAAGAGGCTGCAATGAGTGAGCTCTGTCTGAACCCCTCCCTTGAAAAAATGTTGGAAATATGTACCTCTACTACAGGAGCATTGATGGCCAGAACTGCATCTCCGAGGGCTACTGAGGTGTGCGTATAACCTCCGGCATTCAGAACTATCCCGTCAAAAGAAAAACCTTTCTCATGCAGCTTGTTAATGAGTTCTCCTTCAACATTGCTCTGGAAATACTCAATATTTACCTGCGGGAAGTGATTTCTGAGCTTTTCCAGGTAATCTTCAAAAAAGGTATTGCCATAAATAGAGGTCTCTCTGAGCCCCAGCAAGTTGAGGTTGGGGCCGTTTATGATGATGATATTTTTCTTTTCCGTCATGATCTTATCGTTAAATGTTATCCCAGTCTGATATTCCTTTTTTAACACTGCAAAAGTAACCAATTCGCTAAACAGTTTTACGGCTTTTGGCATGTTGTTAACATTTGTTTTTAGGGGTTTGCTGAAAAAGTGGTTACCTTTGCACCTCAAGTCAAAATAGGGGTGCCCCAAATAAACGGGCTGAGATCAAACCCATTGAACCTGATCCGGGTAATGCCGGCGAAGGGAAGGGACGGACTTTAAGCGGAGATTTTCCCCCTGTGAATCTCCTTAAGTTAAACCCAAAAAACAATTATTTTACAATGAGAATTTTAACAACAATGCTGATGGCAATGCTTTTTGCCATGCCAGCCATTGCGCAACAGTCCCTGCGGGGAACAGTAAAAGATGCGTCGGACCATTCGGTTTTGCCTGGCGCTAATGTGGTAATTGAGGGTACCTTTCAGGGAACCCACACCAGCTCCGACGGGAGTTTTAACCTAAATGGATTGAGCCGGGAACAAATAACCCTGAAAATTTCTTTTTTAGGCTTTCAGACACAAACCCTCGAAGTAGATCTTTCACGGGTGCAGCAATTGGAAATATTGCTTGAACGTTCCTCCTTTCTGTCGCAGGAAGTGGTTGTAAATGCCACACGTGCTGACAATCGCACTCCTTCTACACGCACGGATGTGAACAGGGAGGAAATACAAAGTTCCAACCTGGGGCAGGATCTTCCCTATCTTCTTACCCAAACACCCAATCTTATTACCAGCTCTGACGCCGGTGCCGGAATCGGATATACGTGGATGAATATCAGAGGTAGTGATAACAGTCGAATCAATGTTACCATCAATGGTATTCCTGTCAATGATTCTGAATCGCATGGAGTGTGGTGGGTAAATATGCCAGATTTGGCCACTTCCACTGAGAATATACAGATTCAGCGAGGGGTAGGAACCAGCACACAGGGCGCAGCCTCCTTTGGTGCCACTATAAGTATTCAAACCCTCCAGCTGCAGGAAGAATCCTATGCAGAAGTCTTCAGCTCTGCAGGTTCTTTCAATACTTTAAGAAATTCTGTAAGCTTTGGCACCGGGCTTTTGGGCAAAGGGTGGGTCATTGACGGACGGCTTTCCAAAATCAATTCAGATGGTTATGTTGACCGATCCACTTCAGACCTGAAGTCGTTCTATCTTTCCGGGGGGTATTATGGAAACCGTACCGCACTGAGAGCCATTGTTTTCTCAGGCAAAGAATCCACCTACCAGGCCTGGTACGGTGTTCCGGGACATTTGCTGGAAACCAACCGAACCTATAATCCTGCCGGAGCTTTTACTGACAGTGACGGAAACCTGCAGTTTTATGACAATGAAACCGACAACTATCAACAGGACCATTACCAGCTGCATCTTACGCATCAGCTGGATCCTTCCTGGGTTGCCAATGCTTCCCTTCATTATACTTATGGAAGGGGTTATTATGAACAGTACCGCCAAAACCAAAGATTCAGAAACTATGGTTTACCCAATGTAACGATAGACGAAACTGTTTTTGACCGCACTGATCTGATTCGGCAAAGATGGCTCGATAACCATTTTTATGGATTGACCTATTCGGTCAACTACAATAGCTTCGGGCGCCTGCAGGGTGTGCTGGGTGGCGGATTCAACAGGTATGATGGCGACCACTTTGGTGAAGTTGTTTGGGCAAGGCTGGCCAAAGACTTTGACAAAGGATACAGGTATTATGACAACGAAGCAAGTAAAACGGACTTTAATACGTTTCTGAAACTCAATTATGAGTTGTTTGATGGCTTTTATGTTTTTGGTGACTTACAGTATCGTGAAATCGTTTATGATTTTGAAGGTCGTGGTATGGTTAACGAGGAGATTATCCCTCTTGACCAAAGGGCTGTATTTAACTTCTGGAATCCCAAAACCGGGTTTTTGTATGACATTACGCCTGCACACAATATGTATGTGTTTTTCGGTATCAGCAACCGGGAGCCTGTCAGACGCGATTTTACCGAGTCATCGCCTGAAAGCAGACCCAGACATGAAACCATGCGCAACCTGGAGCTGGGGTACAAGTTCAACACATCTCAGTTTTTTGCTGCCGTGAATTACTACCTGATGGATTACAAAGACCAACTGGTACTAACCGGCGAAATCAATGATGTGGGAGGATTTACCCGTACCAATATCGAAGATAGTTATCGCATGGGAGTAGAGATGGAAGCAGCTTACCGGTTCAGCCGGCTTTTGGAGATGTCAGGAAACCTGAGCCTGAGCCGCAATAAAATTCCCGAATTTACCGAATACTCCGATGTTTATGACGAAAACTGGAACTGGACAGGGGTGCATGTTGCTACCTATGAGGATACGGACATTGCTTTTTCTCCTTCTGTGGTGGGATCGGTGATGCTGAAAACTTCTCCTGTGAAAAACGGCGCTGTTGCTCTTACCGGTAAGTATGTCTCTGAGCAATACATTGACAATACCATGAACAAGGATCGAATGCTGGATGCTTATTTTGTGAATGATTTGAGGTTTTCCTATACATTCAATAATAGCTTCTTCAGGGAGATTGAATTCAGTTTTGCAATACACAACCTGTTTGATGTGGATTATATAACCAATGCCTGGATTTACAAAGGAATTTTGGGCGAAAGTGAGTTGATGGCCCTTGACGACGGCTATTTTCCACAAGCGGGAAGGCATTTCCTGGCGGGATTGAGGCTTAGGATTTAATCCTCACTTACCATCATTAATATAATAGCGAAAGCCTTTGCAGAACGAATCTTTGCAAAGGCTTTTGCTTTTTTTGTGCAGGTTACTTCATAAATTCTTCCAAAGAATCGTCATCAGGTTCCGGGTCTTCTTCCAGTACCTTGTGTTTGGCGTAATTTCGCCACTTTTCCATCAGTTGTTGCATGTCGTGGGGAAGTTCAGAGTCAAAAGACATCTGCTTGCTGGTAATCGGATGCAAAAAGCCCAGGGTCTTGGCGTGGAGAGCTTGCCGGGGGCATGTCTTGAAGCAGTTTTGTACAAACTGTTTGTACTTGGTAAAAGTAGTTCCTTTCAGGATGCGGTCGCCTCCATAGGTTTCATCATTGAACAGCGGGTGACCAATATACCTGAAATGTGCCCTGATTTGATGGGTTCTTCCTGTTTCAAGCTTACACTCCACAAGGGTAACGTAGCCAAACCTTTCCAGCACTCTGTAATGTGTTACGGCATGTTTGCCATGGTCACCGTCAGGGAAAACTTCCATTACCTGCCTGTTTTTCAGGCTGCGACCGATATGTCCTGTAATAGTTCCCTCATCTTCTTTCAGGTCGCCCCACACCATTGCATGGTAGAGACGGTCAATTTTGCGGTCAAAGAATGTCTTGGCCAGCCGGGTTTGTGCCAGTTCATTTTTGGCGATGAGCAGGTTTCCGGAGGTGTTTTTGTCAATTCGATGCACCAATCCCGGTTTTACGGGCTCGTTATTCTGCATGGGCAAATCCCTGAAATGAAAAATAAGTGCATTCACCAAGGTCCCTGTATAATTTCCATGTCCCGGGTGTACCACCATCCCTGCTTCTTTATTTACAATCAGAATATGTTCATCTTCATAGACAATTTTGATGGGAATGTCTTCGGGGATGAGTTCTATTTCACGGGGAGGGAAAGCCAGTACTATACTGACCACATCCATGGGCTTAACCTTATAGTTGGATTTGGCAACTTGCTCGTTTACCAATATGTTCCCTGCCTTTGCAGCATTTTGGATCTTGTTGCGGCTCGTATTTTCCATCCGGGCCATAAGGAATTTGTCGATGCGCAGCACCCCCTGTCCCTTGTCGGCAACAAAGCGATGATGTTCATACAACTCCTGCTCTTCATTTTCGTTCTTCTCTTCTTCAGGCTCTTCCTGGAAATCTGTCATATTGGTATATTTAACTATCGGGCAATGATAAAACGTGAGGGTTCGGCAATTATTCCCTCGCGGGTAGTGATTTGCAGGAAATACATGCCATTGACTAATGATGATACATTTATACTGTTCTGATTCGCAAAATTACCCACCAGCCTGCCGGAAGCATCAAAAACCCGAATCTCATAATCACCGGTCATATTGTGCGGCAATTCGATGTTCAGTGTGTTGTGTCTTACCGGATTGGGGAAAACTTTCGTTTTTATTGTCAGCGGCTCAGGGGGTATATGCGTAATGGTTTGGGGTCCAAAGATGGGTCGAATCATCAATGCTCCTTCGTATATTGTGGGCAGCCACTGGCCGTGGGAATTGAAAAAGATGTGGTTGGAAGCATTGCTGTTCAGATCATAACCGATATTAAGAAAAAAATTGGACTGTTGCTGCCATCCTACATAAATGGTGTCTGAAACTGCAATGGGCGGGTCGAGGGGGAAAGTGACAAACTGGTTGAGCCCCTCTCCAAATTCCACACTTATGGGGTCAGATTCATAGAGTACAATTTCCGGGTCAAGATTTTTCCAAACCTTAAGGATAATAGGTCGAACGCTCTGATTGCGCAGAGTGGGGTTGAAATAAAACTGTACGGCTTCAAGGGTGTCGGAATGCCCCAGGATGAACCTTACCGCTCCTTTGGCATTGAATCCGGCAAGGCCATATCCGTTTTCAGGACTGCCATCATCGAAGGCAAAATAGTTGTCAAATACCTGCCTGAAAACAATGGTATCGTTTCTTGTCCATGAGTCGCCGGTATCTCCTTGCCGTATTACATGGTTTATCTTAAACAAACGGGATGGAGCAGGCTGAAGCGCTCCTGATCCAAGGGGATTTGGCACCAGGATAGGGTTGGCGTGTTCTTCAAAACTCTGATATCCTCCGATATGGAATGGTGCAATGTTTCGCGTTCCGCCATTGTAGTTTCTTACTACTGAGCCAGCTTCATTGGTAATAAAATACCGGTAAGAGTAATTAAGGGTAATGTTGTCAAGGTTGGAAATGGCTACATTAAACCGGGCTCTGTGCCTGATGTCTGGATTTGCAATATAGTGCGACCATGGCATGGCCTGCAAATCCCTGAGAATAGATTGTGCCGGTGCCGCAAAGGCGATGTCATAATAGAAAGAATCAGCCACCGAGCGGCCATAATCCAGGGTAATATAATCCACATTCCAGATGCTGGTGTTTCCTGCGAAATTGTCAGGCGTTTTGGTCAGCGGGAAACTGGCATAGTTTCGAAACCTAAACTGAAAGTCATTTCTCAGAAACACTTCATCATCGATAAACAAAGCTACCCGTTTGAAAAAAATACTGTCGTTGTTTTGCAGAAAGCTCTCCAGGGTTTCACCCTCAGCACGCCACTTGCTCACCCATAAGTCATCCACCCATATTTCTTCATCGGGATCCTCCGGATCTGTCGTATAATAACCCGGTGTGTGCAGGAACTCAACCACCAGCGAGTCTCTTTGGCGGGGTGCACTTCCGTGCCCCTGGGGCTGGTAATAAAAGGTAAGCAAAATGCTGTCTGAAGGCTCAAGAGCAAAGGGTTGCCCGTCAAATACCGAGTCTAACCTGATGGGTTTGGAGGTAAGAAAGTCAGCAGAGAACTGGAAGCTGTTTTCTTCGGCCTGGGGATAAATCTCCCCATATGCATTAAGTGCATCGAAGGTAGCTGTTCCAAAAGATTTGGGATGAACCGCGAATCCGGTATTGATAAATACATAATTGTCTTCCCATAACTTGGAGTCAGGATAAGGGCCCGGATAGGAAAAGTCTTCTTTGAAAGGGAGTGTAAGCGCTGAGGCTGCCCCTGTTTTGGTAAAAATACTGTCGCGGTATTGCATCTTTGCAGGGTTGCCTGCCAAAGGTCTGAGTATCTCCTGGGCCCATGTGCTGACATTTCCCGCAATGGCTATCCACAGCAATAAAATGATTTTTTTTGTCATGTGCAATCAATGGTGGGTAAAACGTTTTCTTCCATATAGAAAACCGTTTTAACCCTGTATTATTGTTTGATTATATGAACTGCGAAAAATAAAACTCATGGCGGATAAGTTGCCGAAATTGTGTCAGAATGGTGCTCTTTCTGCTTCCCGGCAATTATTCACCACTTTTATACCATATTTTGATTTCGGTACCTCTGAGTATGATTGGCTCTTCTGCAGCGTCAGGCTCCTGTCTGTAAACTCTTGCATTTTGAGTGGTTGTTCCTGGTTCAAAAATTTCCTCACCCAGCATCAGTAGCGTTGCTTCGAGGGTTTCCAGCACTTCCCAGGGTGTTCTGCCTATGAGATTGGGCGTAGGAACGCTCAACAGCTCCCGGGTGTACTCATCAAAGTCAAACTCTTCGATCGAACGGTAGTACAGGTCAACAGTGCTTCCCATGGAAACCTGCTGCTGCCTGTTGAGAACATTGGGAGACTGCCTGTAAACTTTTGCATTCTCAGTTGACTCATCCATAAAAACCTCCTGACCAACGTTTAGCGAAGAGGCATTGATAAGCCTGATGGCTTCCTCCCTTGTTTTTCCGATAACCAGGGGTACATTAACATAGCTGCTTCCTTCGCCCGTTCCCAGCACGAGATCTATGGGTGTTCCTTTCTCCACAGGGGTACCCGGTTGTATGGTGCCCTTGTTGTATTTTTGCTGTAGTACTGCATTTCTTGCAATGTTGGGCACGTAATCAAGATTCCCTACTCTCAGTCCGTGGGTCTCGAGCAAAGATTGGGCCTGCCTGAAAGAAAGGTCTGTAAGATCGGGCATCGCTACCATTTCGGGGAGCAAAGCCACGGTGGTAAGATAAATGGTTCGGTTTCTCTTTACTTCGGCCCCTGCTTCAGGATTTTGTGCCGCAACAGAACCTTTATCCCGTGTGGTATCAAAGATAGAATCGTTGATTACTGGCTTAAGATTCATTCTTTTCAGTACCTGTTGGGCCTGGCTTTTTTCCAGTCCGTTAAGATCGGGTACTTCTATCGTACGGCCATGTCGCGTATATATGTCAAGGGTTCTAATTGAAAACCATAATAATGCAATTCCGGCAGCAATTGCCAGAAGAATGTGAAAACGGAAAGTTTTGCTTTTTAAAAAGGCTATAATCTTCATTTGCTTGAAATACAGTTTAGTAGCTGGTGCAAAGGGTTTGCATGGTGGTTTAATTGCATGGAGCTTAAAAATTGCTGCCCAAACAAACTTTATACCGGCTGCGTTTTTACCGCCCAAAATTAATAATTAATTAGCGATATTGGGTGTGTTGGATGAATTTAGTTTTCTGTAATGCTCTTAGAGATAAATATTTGTTGCTATTTGTACCTGATGGGCTCTCTGTTGGTGTTTGTTCCAGGAGTTCATCTTTCAGCGAATTTTTTATCCCGGCACGCATGTTTTATTTACTAACTATCATAACTTTGCTTGTTTGATTTTATTGTACAATCCGGTCGCTGGTAGCATACAGAACCAGCGCAGGATAAAGCAGAAAACCCTTGCAAAACACTAAAGCCTGGTTCAAAATTAACAGCTGCTGAATGCAAATAATTTTATACCCCAAAAACGGATTAACCAAATCAACGATTAACCCATAAAATAAGAGACCAGCCGATGAAGAAAAACGTAGCCCTAGTTGCCGGTGGAGATTCCGGAGAATATGTAATATCAGTAAATAGTGCAGCCATTATCCGAAAAAATCTTGATACCGCAAAATACAATGTTTTTACCATTCTTATCTCCGGAAAGAAGTGGGTTTTTCTTCATGATGACGGAAAAGAAACCCCTGTTGATAAAAATGACTTTTCCGTAATGCACAATGGCGAAAAGATAACCTTTGATTGTGCATTGATTACTATACATGGCACACCGGGGGAGGATGGCAAGCTGCAGGGATATTTTGATCTGATGGGTATTCCTTACACAACTTCGGGGCAGCTGGCATGTTCTCTTACATTCAATAAATATTTCTGCAATGCCCTTGCAGCCTGCTGGGGAATGCATGTAGCACGATCGGCCAAATTTGGAAAAGGGGAGGAGCTTACCCTGGAAAGGATACTCGGTAAGGTAAATTTGCCGGTATTTGTTAAGCCCAATAAGGGGGGGTCAAGCCTGGGTACCACCTTTGTAAAGGAAAAGGAAGAATTGCTTTCCGCCATGCATATTTGCCTGGAGCACGATGATGAGGCGCTTGTAGAAGAGTATATTGAGGGGGTTGAGCTTACCTGCGGGGTGTATCGGCGTAAGGGGGAGATCCTGGTATTGCCGGTTACGGAAATTGTAAGCAATACCGAAGCGAAATTTTTTGACTACGAAGCCAAATATACCCAGGGTGCAGCAGATGAAATTACCCCGGCACGAATCTCCGGAGAGCTTACGCTGCAGGTTCAGAATACTACCCGTTATCTTTATGAGAAGTTTGAACTGAAAGGAGTTTGTCGCCTGGATTACATCTACAGCAAAGAAAAGCTGTTTTTCCTGGAGGCCAATATTACCCCGGGCATGTCCGAAAGGAGTATTGTGCCTCAGCAGGCAGAGTATGTAGGGATCACCCTCAGGGAGTTGTTTTCTGATGTTCTTGAGCAGGCCATGAGAGAATAGACCGGGCTTACTCCCATATGCCATGCATTGGATCGGGAGCATATGCATGCAACCGGTTTATAATCAAAGATGAGCACCTCTGAGAGGGGTAAAGCTTACTTCTAAAAATAATTCAGCGACATCAGATACTCCGAAAGCATATTGAATGCTTTATATCGGTGACTGATGCGGTTTTTCTCTTTCAGCGGCATTTCGGCAAATGTCTGTTTATAGCCTGAGGGAACAAAAATGGGGTCGTATCCAAATCCCTCAATGCCCCGTTTTTCCCTGATGATTTCTCCCTCAGCAATTCCTTCAAACAGCAACTCTTCGTTCTCAAGAATCAGGGCTATAACTGTTCTGAAGCGTGCCTTGCGGTTTTCAACACCTTCCATCTCTTTTAATACCTTATCCATATTGGCCAGGCTGTCTCTGCTATCGCCGGCATAGCGGGCAGACAATACGCCGGGTTTACCTCCAAGAGCCTCAATTTCAAGGCCGGTGTCATCCGAGAAGCAAAAGCAGCAATAGTGTTCTCTCACGAATCTTGCTTTCTGTAATGCATTTCCCTGCAATGTATCTTGTGTTTCCGGAATGTCCTCTTCGCATTTGATGTCATTCAGTCCAAGAATTTTCATGTTTTCAGGAAGCATGGATTGAACTTCGGCAAGCTTGTGCGGATTGTGGGTGGCAAATACCAGCTTCATAACTTCAATGGGTTTAACAATGTATAAAAAACAGCCGGAGCAAAAGTTCAGTGGTTGCTCCGGCTGACTACTAATCTGAATTGACACGCCTGGTTGTATGTATCTTATAGCCTCAGGGCTTTACTTCAAGAAGAACGTGGTTTTTGGGAACCCTGTCGCCAATCTTAACATTGATAGCGGTAACTGTTCCATCGAAAGGAGCAAGAATGTGGTTCTTCATTTTCATGGCTTCAAGGATAAGCAGTATGTCTCCTTCCTTCACCTGGTCTCCTACATTGACAAATACTTCCGGTATATTACCGGGCATAAAAGACTTCAGGTGCGACGGGTTGAAAGGAACATAGGGCTTGCGGTTCATGTACATTTTGTTGAGCTGAGTTTTATAGGTAGCATCGTCCACCATAAACTCCGTCAAAACCACTTCCTTATCAATAGGGTTATTATCTTTTTCCATTTTTATTTTGTTAGAAATTCATCAATTGCCTTGGATTGCACCCATACATCAAAATGGAGGGATTCCATGTTTCTTGGTTGGTCTGAGTTCTGATTTCTGGCTGGAAACTTCCAGGGCATGTACCACAAACCTTCTGGTTTCGTTGGGTTCAATCACAGCATCAATATAACCATGGGCAGCTGCCACATAAGGATTGGCAAATTTCTTCTTGTATTCTTCCACCTTCTCCTGTCTGACCTGCTCGGGATTTTCTGCATTTTTAATTTCATTGCGGAAAATAATGTTGGCAGCTCCTTCGGGTCCCATTACTGCAATTTCAGCTGTAGGCCAGGCAAAAACAAAATCAGCCCTAAGGTGACGTGAGCACATGGCAATATATCCACCACCGTATGCCTTGCGCAGAATGATGGTGATTTTGGGCACCGTAGCTTCAGAGTAGCTGTAAAGGATCTTGGCGCCATGCCTGATAACACCGGCATGCTCCTGGTCAATACCTGGCAGGTAGCCTGGCAGGTCAACCAGGGTTACCAGGGGAATGTTGAAGGCATTGCAGAACCTGATAAACCGTGCTGCTTTATCAGAAGAATCCACATCCAGTACCCCTGCAAGCACCATAGGCTGGTTGGCAACAAATCCAACAGTTTCGCCGTTGATTCGTCCAAATCCGATCACCATATTGGCAGCAAAGAGCTCCTGTACTTCAAAGAAATCGCTGTCGTCGCTGATGGAGCGGATAACATCTCTTACATCGTAAGGCTCTCTTGGGTCTGTGGGTATAATATTGTCAATTTTGTACTGACGCGTTTTGGGGGCTTTCTTGGGGAAAGCATCCGCTTTTTTGGAGTTATTCCAGGGGATATAGGTGACTAGCTTTTTGATTTGCTGCAGACATTCCTGCTCACTTTCGGCAAAGAAATGAGCGTTACCGGTAATCTCGGAATGCACCCTGGCGCCTCCCAGCTCTTCCATGCTGATTTCTTCTCCCAATACCGACTTGATAACTTCGGGTCCGGTAATAAACATTTTGGAAATTTTGTCTACCACAAACACAAAGTCTGTAAGTGCAGGTGAGTATACCGCTCCTCCGGCACAGGGGCCCAGAATTACTGAAATTTGCGGAATTACACCGGAAGCCAGGGTATTTCGGTAAAAGATCTCGCCGTAACCGGCCAGAGAATTTACCCCTTCCTGGATTCTTGCACCCCCTGAGTCATTGATACCTATAATAGGGATTTTCAGGTTCATGGCATGATCCATTATTTTGGTTATTTTGCGGGCATGCATAATTCCCAGCGATCCTCCGGCTACGGTAAAATCCTGGGCGTAAATACAAACCGGGAAGCCTCCTATGGTGCCGGTTCCGGTTATTACTCCATCACCAGGCAGATGCTTCTTGTCCATATCAAAATCTCTTGCAGCATGTTCTACAAAGAGGTCATACTCGTGAAACGAATTGGGATCTAACAAGGCAACAATCCTTTCCCTTGCGGTCAATTTGCCCATTGATTGTTGTTTCTCGATGGCTTTTTGGCCACCGCCCAGAAGTGCTCCCTGCATTCTCTTCTTAAGATCCAATGTCTTATGCTTAATCGACATATCCTTAGCGTTTTTATTTTTAAATGGATTATTATTCTACTATCAATCTGTAAGCCTTTGTTTTGCCCGTTTTCTGCGGAAAAAATCATCCAAAGTAATGAAAAAAAAACGAGAACAACATCTTTTTCTTTTGAAAAAATTGGGCACTGCTTACCGGTATTTGTTGCTAAAACTTTAGAAACCAATACTATAATTTCAATGGTAGTTATTTAATGATAACTATTTTTGTTGTTATACTGTTTTCTGACTCTATAGTCAGGAAGTAGATTCCGCTTCGGACATTATCAATGCTTATAGAATGTAAAGGGTTTTCCCATGTGTCTGTTACAACAGATTGCCGGACTGGTTGTCCTGTTATGGTGGTCAGCGTAAGCCTTACCGTGCCTTTAAATTCGCCAAAATCAACTTTGATAATATCATGAGCCGGGTTGGGGTAAATCTTAATGCTTTCAGAAAGTTCATTTATTGGGTTGATATTTACTTCATCGGTAAAATTCGCAAAAAGAGCCACTTCTGTTTCGGGCATTGTAAACTGATATTCTTTGCTGGTAGAAATGATCTGTCCCTCCTGGTTGGTCCAGTTTTTAAAACGGAATCCTTCATTGGCACTGGCAGCAAGTAAAACATTTTCTGATTCAGCGTAGTACCCCGCTCCACTTACTTCGCCTGAAAGGGGAGGCTTGATTTCTATAACCACAAAGTTGGTGATGGCATTGGGGTCATAGCCAAAAAGATATTCCGGATTTTCATCCGTGGGGTCGAGCCAGGGCTGCAGCTGTTTTTCTGGTGCATCGCCATTGGCCATCCAGTGCCTGTAAAATTTACCGTAGAAGTCGGGAAGGGAGGGGTTGTTGCAGCTGGCTCCTCCTCCGGTAAGGGTTCCTGCGATAAGACCAGACTGGTCAAAAATGGGCGATCCTGAAGAGCCTCCTTCGGTTACTCCATGCCCCGACGGGGTCTCTACCCATACAACTCTCCAGTAACCGTTGTTCATTCCTCCGGTAAAAGTCCCCGGGTTTAAAGGGTTGGTATAGGTAGAAATTTTCTTGGCATCTCCCGAAGGGTGGTGTATTCCCACCCCAGACAGGGGATCTCTGGAAGAAATGGACCATCCGTTGAAATAAGGATTCCAATTGTTGGGAATGTTGTTGTTGAGCAGCAGCAGTTTAAAATCTGTCCCCTGGCTGATAGGTGCCCTGGAAACCAGTGAGGAGCCGGTATGCATCATGTTCATTGGGGCTCCTCCACTGTTGGGGCAACCCGGGTACTCGTAATTAAAATAAAATTGCCAAACCAGCAGGTCATCACTGCTGGCATTGCTACCACAATGGTCGGAAGTTAAAAAGTAGGGAGTAGCGTCATTGTGGGTATTGTTTACCAGTGAACCTGTGCAGTTGAACCAGTTGTTTCCCTGACGAAGCAGTATTCTTGCAACCCCGCGCTTTTGTTTCTGCCAGAGGTCACCTTCCGGGCAGTTTACATTCACGTTGCAGGCACCGGATGATTTAATGCCATCAGTTGAATGCTCAAGAAAACTGCCATCCGTAAGATAGATTACCTCATCGATAGTGAAACCGGGTACCGAAGGATTATCTTTCTTTTGTGAATGGTATTCGATGATCAGGTTGGAAGCGGGTAAAATATGGGTTGAAAAGTAACCGTGTGGGGCGTTGTTTTTATGGGTGAAAGCACCGATATAGTATTGCTTTGTGTCATCATAAATGTAGAGTTTATCATCTTCAGCGATGTGAAAATCAGACAATACAAGACCCAGGGCGGTTGCTCCGGGAACATTGATTTTAACATGCCATAATATGCTGCCATCGGGCAATAAGGTAGGGTGTGCCAGCTGCGAAAATTTCTCCTTTAACGGGATGGATACCCCTGCCAGCATGGGATACTGTTGTTGTTGGGCATCCGGATCAATCATCTTTTCGCTGAAATATACCCTTACCGCTTCAAGCTCCGGCAACGAAATATTGTGTTTGAGCGAGTAAGGCAGTTCTTGTGTGCTGATTTGAGCCATCAATGGCAGGGAGGCCAGAAAAAAAAGCAGAAACAATGTTCTGTGGGCCATTTGGGTGCTTCCTTTCATGGGCTGAATCTTAAGAAGGGAAAATATAGTTTGTCCAATACAAATGTAAGGGATTATTTTGTGAGGAAAAAATCAAACCACCTTTTATTTTGCGGGGATTGATTTCGTTGAATTTCTTTTTTTGAGTTCAGGTTGAAACACCTTTACTCTTGTTGTAAGTTCTGTATCGGTTTGAGAAAGTCGCTCCAGCAACAGTTTCATGGCCTCCTGTCCCATATGGTATCCTTGCTGTTCAAGGGTTGTCAGGGTAGGGAAAACAAGATTTGCTACCGGGTCATCTCCAAAGCCTGCAATGGAAATGTCTTCAGGAATCCTGTAGCCATTCTCTCTTAAAATATGCATGGCGGTGATAGCAGTGGAGTCGTTTACGGCAAAAACACCATCAATTTTATCTGCCATAGAAAGGATAATGTCTTTATGCTCCATTACGGACTGGGGGGTATCACAATTGAGGGTAAGTTCAGAAACAAAAGGGAGATTGTTGTCTTTCAATGCCTGCATGTATCCCTGTAGCCTTTCCTGCCCGATGTGCAGGCGGGGTTGAGTGCCCAGGTGAAGAATTTTTCTGCAGCCCGTTTCGATCAAATGGGAGGTAATAAGTCTTGCCCCGTTAAAGTCGTCGGTGATTACCCTGTCGGTATCAATTTCTTTGCAAACGCGATCGAAAAAAACCATGGGTATCTGACTGCGGTAAACGGAGAGAAAGTGGCTGAAATCTTCTGTGCTTTTACTGGTGCAAACCAACAGGCCATCCACACGATGGTCAAGCAATGCCTCAACATTCATCTCTTCGCGACGGAAATCTTCATTGGACTGACAAATCATAACCCTATAGCCTTTACTGTAGGCAATATCTTCAATTCCACTGATAATGGAGGAAAAGAAGTGGTGAACAATTTCAGGTATCACAATCCCAATGGTATGGGAAACCTGCTTTTTCAGGCTAAGAGCTAAGGCATTGGGGCGGTAATTGACCTTTACGGCAAAAGCTTTTATCTTTTCCCTTGTGGCTTCACTGATGTCCGGATGATCTTTCAGCGCCCTTGAAACGGTGGATGCAGAAACTCCTAATGCCTTGGCAATGTCGCTGATAGATGTAAGATGAGGCTTCATAAGTGGTTAGGTAATTTGCTGGGCAAACAGATTAAAACTAAGCATATATCGAAAGCTATAAAAGTACGAAAAAAAGGAAGGGGAGGGATGGGTTTTTAAAACTTTTTGCAGATTTAAAAGTATAACAATCGTATAAGTCTTTTCACTGATTTTAACTTTGCCTCAATGGATGATGGATGCAAACGAATTCGCAAACCAATTCGCAAACCAATTCGCAAACGTCGTCGCAAACGTTTGCGGTTAAAAATCTGTCCAAATTGTTGATAGTCAGATGGAAAATATTAGCTAATCATCTTTTTTTTTATACTTTTGCTATTCACACTATTTTTAAAATACAGTAACAATAACTTAACAATCATTTAACCTCTTTTCCTGAACGTACGAATCGACTCTAAGTATGGTTTAATTGTTCAGGAGCATTTTTTTAATCAACTTACACAAACAAAAAACAACTTTAATTAATTAAATTATTAATCAAAAATCCAAACAAAATGGTAAAGAAGATTGCCAGATTATTTGCATTGCTGCTTGTGGTTTTTAGTTTCGCAGCACAGGGGCAAACCGGCCGCATAACGGGCACGGTTTTAGACCGGGCCACAGGTGAAACCTTGCCTGGTGCAAGTGTATTGGTGGAAGGAACAACCATCGGTACAACAGCCAACATGGATGGACGGTTTGAGTTTAGTGCTCCTGCCGGAAACATCACACTTATTGCCTCTTTTATGGGATATGATCCCAGTAGAAGAACTGTTACCCTGCCCGAAGGGGGCACCCTTTCACTTACATTTGAACTTTTTGGCGACATCACCATGTTGGAAGAGTTCATCGTTATCGGTTATGGTGTTCAAAGAAGGGAAGATGCTACCGGTTCGGTGGCTGTAGTTGGAGAAGCCGATTTTAACCGCGGTAACATTACCTCTCCCGGTGAATTGCTCATGGGTAAAATGGCCGGTGTGCAAATTACTACCGGTGGTGGAGCACCCGGAGCAGGAGAAACCATCCGTATCCGTGGGGGCTCATCCCTTTCGGCTTTAAATGATCCTCTTATTGTAATTGATGGAATCCCCGTTGATTCAAGAGGAATTAATGGTATGAGAAATCCCTTGAGTATGGTTAATCCCAATGATATTGAAACATTTACCGTACTTAAAGATGCATCAGCTACCGCAATTTATGGTTCAAGAGCTTCCAATGGTGTAATTCTTATTACAACCAAAAAAGGTAGAGCAGGACAAGAATTGCGCCTGCAATACAGTGGGACTTATTCCTTATCAAGAAATATCAAAACAATTGATGTATTGAGTGCTGATGAAATGAGAGGATTTGTAACTGAACGATTTTCGGATCGTGAGAGTGTTATGAATCTCCTTGGAAATGCATCAACCGACTGGCAGGACCAGATTTATCAGGATGCCATGGGTCATGACCATAATATTTCTGCAACGGGTTCTTTCAGAGCTGTTCCTTATCGTGCCTCATTAGCCTACTCTGCCAATGACGGTGTTTTGAAAACGGATAACATGAGCCGGACAAGTTTATCTGTTAGCTTGAATCCATCTCTGCTCAATGACGACCTTAAGATTAATGTTAACGCAAGGGGTGTTAATGTAAGCAACCAGTTTGCTCCCAATGTAGCCATAAATAACGCCGTTCAGTTTGATCCTACCCAACCGGTAAGGGTTGATGATGATACATTTGGTGGGTATTTTGTATGGGCGAATCCTAACGGTCTCCCCAAAGGTACTGCTACCCACAACCCGGTTGCCCGCCTTGAACTTACTGATGACAATTCAACAGTAAACAGGTTTATCGGTAATGCGCAGTTTGATTACAGGATGCCATTTCTTCCTGAATTGCGTGCAAATCTTAACCTGGGTTATGACTACTCAAAAAGTGATGGTGCCATTTTTGTTCCTGACTTTGCTGCCTGGAATTATATTCAGGGGGGTACCGACAGGACTTATGATCAGGAAAAGAAAAATGAATTGATCGACTTTTACCTGAATTATGCAACTGAGCTGCCAGGTTTGCAAAGCCGCATAGATGTTATGGGTGGTTATTCATGGCAACACTTCTGGGAGGGAGGATCTGCTTTTGAGACCAATATTGCCAACAACCTTGCATTCCGCAACAATCACAGCCCGGACAGTCTCGTGGTAAATGAAGATACAAAATGGAGAACCGAATATTATCTTGTATCCTTCTTCGGTAGATTAAACTACAATCTGATGGATCGCTATTTGTTTACATTTACGGTGCGTAACGATGGTACCTCACGTTTTGTTGGCGATAATCAGTGGGGCTTATTCCCTGCTGCAGCTTTTGCCTGGAGAATAGATCAGGAAAACTTTATGCAAAACGTAGGGTTAGTGTCTGAACTGAAATTTCGTGCAGGTTACGGTGTAACCGGACAGCAAGATTTGGGAGCAGGTAACTATCCTGCACTTGCAAGATATACCCTCAGTCGTGAAGGTGGTTATTATTTCTTCGGAGAAGACAGAATGAATACGCTCCGTCCCGAAGGATATGACGAAAACCTTAAATGGGAGGAAACAACTACTTACAACCTTGGTTTGGACTATGGTTTTGCCAATGACCGCTTTACCGGGTCGCTGGACTTTTATTTCAGAGAAACCAAAGACTTGCTCAACTTTATCTCCATACCTGCAGGTACCAACCTTACCAATGCTATTTTGACCAATATTGGTAACATGGAAAACCGGGGTGTTGAATTTTCTATCAATACCCGGCCCGTTGTTACTCCTGATTTGGTTTGGCGTCTTGGTTTTAATGCCACTTACAGCGAAACCAAAATCACCAAGCTCATTGCGGCGGAAGATGAAAACTACCTCGGTGTTTTCACCGGCGGTATTGATGGTGGTGTAGGAAGCAACATTCAAATCCACAGCGAAGGTTTTGCACCCAATTCATTCTTCGTTCATCAACAGGTGTATGATCAGGATGGAAATCCCATTGAAGGATTGTATGTTGACAGAAACGGTGATGGTCAGATTACAGATGAAGACAAATATCATTTCCGTAAGCCCGCTGCCAATTATTACTTAGGCATCAATTCGGGAGTGGATTACAGAAACTGGGAATTTAGATTTTCAGGGCGCGCCAACCTGGGCAATTACATGTATAACAATGTTAGCTCAATGAACGGTAACTTCAGCAGACTCTATCGTTCTGAAGGTCCCTATCTGAGCAATACAGCAGGTGATGTTTCTGTGGCCAATTTCAATAACCCACAATACTGGTCTGATTATTACATTCAGGATGCCTCCTTTTTCAAAATGGACAACATGACTTTAGGGTATAACTTCGGAAATCTTATCGGAGGTAACACCAGTCTGGGAGTTTCGTTTACTGTTCAAAATGCATTTATCATTACAAATTATAAAGGGCTAGACCCGGAAATTGCATTCGGAATAGATAACAACTTTTATCCTCGTCCAAGAAGTTTTGTATTGGGAGTAAATCTTCAGTTGTAAAATAAATTTTAAAAGAAACGAAAATGAAAAAGATAATTTATAAAATAGCGCTTTTTGCTATTCCGTTTTTTGTTTTTACTTCGTGCATCGATGACTTGAATGTTATTCCTATTGATGATCGTGAAGTAACTTCAGCAACCGTTTTTGACGATCCGGAAGCATACAAACAGGTGTTGGCCAAGCTTTATGCCGGATTAGCCATCTCAGGGCAGCAGGGTCCTGCCGGTCAACCTGATATTTCAGGTATTGATGAGGGTTTTAGTCAGTATTTACGTCAGCTATGGGTGCATCAGGTACTTACTACTGATGAGGCCGTGGTAGCATGGAACGATCCATCTCTTCCGGAGATGATGTTTCAGCAATGGTCGCCAAGTAACGAGTTCGTTACGGCCATGTATAACCGGATTTTTTACCAAATCTCCCTGGCAAATGAATACCTCAGACAAACCACTGATGCAAGGTTGAATGACAGAGGTGTTGATGCTGATCTCAGAGCCAAAATTCAGATTTACAGAGCGGAAGCAAGGTTTCTGAGGGCACTTAGCTACTGGCATGCCATGGACCTTTTTGGGAATGTTCCGTTTGTTACCGATCAGGATCCTATTGGTGCTTTCCTTCCTGAACAAATTGAAAGGGCCAACCTTTTCATTTTCATTGAAGAGGAACTGCTTGATATTTTAGATGTTATGGTTCCTCCACTTGCCAATGAATATGGAAGAGCTGACAGAGGTGCTGCAATGACACTGCTTGCAAAGCTTTACCTGAATGCGCAGGTATATACAGGAACTCCAAGATGGTCCGATGCCCTGACCTATTCTCAAATGGTAATTGATGGAGGCTATCAACTGGAACCCGAATACAAGCATCTGTTTAATGCCGACAACAACCCCATTCAAAATCCTGGTATGCGTGAAACCATTTTTGCGGTTCGCTACAGCGGTGAGCACACCAGAACATATGGAGGAACTACATTTATCATAAGTGCCTCTATTGGTGGTGAAATGAACTCTCTCGACTATGGCACATCCGGAAAATGGGGTGGACACCGTACGACCAAGAACATTGTTAATCTGTTTAATTATGATAACGAAGATTTGGGTGAATATGACGAGAATGATTCAAGGGCAAGGTTCTATTCTACAGATCATGATGTGGAGATCAATGACAGAACCGAGTTTACTGATGGATACGCGGTGATCAAATATACCAATCTCACCAGAGAAGGCAATTCTGGCACTAACCTGGAGTTCGCCGATACAGATTTTCCTGTTTTTCGCCTTGCCGATGTTTATTTGATGTATGCTGAAGCACACCTCAATGGCGGTGGCGGAGACCTTGCAACTGCTGTGGGTTATATCAATCAATTAAGAGAAAGAGCATTAGGAGACAATTCAAGGAATATTTCTTCTGCAGATCTGAACCTTGACTTTATTCTTGATGAACGCGGACGCGAGCTTTTCTGGGAGTCACACAGAAGGACAGACTTAATACGATTTGGAAAGTTTGCCGGCAACACTGATTACGTGTGGCCCTTCAAAGGTGGTGTAGCTTCTGGTGTTCAAACCAATGCCAGAAACAACCTTTTCCCGTTGCCGTTTACCGATACATCAGCCAACCCCAATTTGGTTCAAAATCCGGGGTACTGATAATTAAATCAGAGAATGGGTTTGCTTATATCTTACTGTAAGCAAATCCATCTTTCTGAAACCATCAGGAAAACAAGCTCTTTGGAATAAAAACCAGTGAAATGTTTTTGTAATTAAGAATGCTTGTTTAAGTTATTAACAATAAATTAGTATAAAAAAGATGTAACTTCCATCTGACCATTAAAAAATATATATAAACAGATGAAAAAAATAACATATATTCTCGCAATTTTCATGGTGACCCTGGTTTGGGTTTCCTGTGAAAAAGATGACGACAAAGTAACGCTTGATCTTACACAAAGCGTTGCTCCCGTTGTTGGTGATCTTAGCCATCTTGTGCTGCATGAAGACCATGCCACAGATACCCTTGTCATTTCATGGACTGAAGCTGATTATGGACCACTGAATCTTCCTTCTCCTACTTACCGCTTGCATTTCATGCACGCAGATACCCTGCTTACTATCCTGACGGCAACAGAAGGCACTACCTACAATATTACCGTAAATTCGCTCAACAACAGGTTAATCAATCTGGGTTTTGAAGCTGATGTTGCTGCCGATTTTCAATTTATGGTAAGTTCTTTTATTTCTGTTGAGGATAACGGGACAATGTTGCATTCTGATCCGGTTACAGCATCTCTTACTCCATTTGAATCTGAAGATCCAGTTGAACCAGATGTATCAGTTCTTTGGGTACCCGGAGCTTACCAGGGATGGAGCCCTGCAACAGCACCTAATGTGTATTCTCCCACCAGCAATGATATATATAAAGGGTATGTTCACTTCCCGGCTGATGTTACCAGCCTTGAATTCAAGTTTACAGGACAACCCAACTGGGATGGACCCAACTATGGATTCGGAGGAGAAGGTATCCTTGATACTGATGCCGGTGCAAGTAACCTTTCTGTTGAAGAGACTGGCACGTATTACATGACTGTTAATACCGAAGAACTCACATGGAGTCCTCAGGTTCGTAATTATGCTCTTATCGGTACTTTCAACGCCTGGGCTGCTGACGAACCCCTCACATGGGATAATGATGCAAAGGTCTTTACCGTTACCCTGGACTTTGTAGAAGGTGATATGTTTAAATGGAGAGCCAATGGCGCCTGGGACATTAACTATGGTGCCAATACTCCTGATGATGGAACTCTTGTTCAGGGAGGAGCTGATATTCCTGTTCCGGAAGCTGGCAATTACACGATTATTCTTGATCTTTATAAACTTGTTCCAAGGTATGAGTTAATCAAGAACTAAGGTGTTCTTGATGTAAATACCCAAAGCCCCCGATCGTATTAGGCGTTCGGGGGCTTGTTTTTGCGTTTATGTGCTGTTTTTTCTGAAAAACAATCAATCAATTATCTGGAAAACATGAAAAAAATTCAAAGAATCAGAAGAGCTACGCTGTTTTTTGTTTTGGTCATTACTTTGTCTGCGCATGGAATGACCCAAAAGTCACCGGAGAAAATAGAGCCTCCTTTCTGGTGGGCAGGCATGAATAACACAGAATTGCAAATCATGGCCTATGGCGAGAATATTGCAAATACACGTGTGCATGTTGATTTTCCCGGAGTAACCATTCGTGAAGTTGTATCTGTGGAGAGTCCCAATTATCTTTTTATTTACCTGGATATCCAAAGTGCCCTGTCAGGTAGCTTTGATCTCAATTTCCTCAGGAATCAGGAAACTGTTTACACCTACAATTATCCATTGAAGCAAAGAAAAGACCGGGCAGAATATCATAAAGGGTTTGATGCTTCTGATGCCATCTACCTGCTTATGCCCGACCGGTTTGCCAATGGGAATCCCGTCCTGGATAATTTACCCCATATGCTTGAAAACGTAAACCGGGAAAACCCCAATGCACGTCAGGGGGGCGATATCCAGGGGATTGTTAATCATCTTGATCATATTGCGGATATGGGGTTTACCGCCATCTGGATAAATCCGTTACTGGAAAACAACCAGCCTCGTTATTCTTATCATGGATATGCCATAACAGATTTCTATAACATAGATCCTCGTTTTGGAAGCAATCAGGATTTTGTCCATCTCATTAATACTGCAAGTGAGAAAGGGGTAAGAATAATTAAGGATATGGTGTTGAATCATTGCGGGCATTACCATTGGTGGATGAATGACCTTCCTTCGGAAGACTGGATTCACCACTGGCCCGAGTTTACGCGCACTGCTTATCCCATGACAACCCTGGTGGATCCCCATGTTGCAAATTCCGATTTCATCAGAATGAATCATGGCTGGTTTGATACCAATATGCCCGACCTCAACCATAACAACAGGTTGCTTGCCGACTATCTTATCCAGAACAGCATCTGGTGGGTCGAATATTCAGGCATAGGCGGAATAAGAATGGATACGCAGCCTTTTGTCGACAAGGAATTTATGGCTCGCTGGGCTTTTGAAATTTTGAAAGAGTTTCCCCAATTTAATATTGTTGGTGAACAATGGCATGTTTTACCCCCCTTTAGTGCCTATTTTCAGGGAGGCAGAGAGCAGTATGACGGCTACGATTCACATATTCCCACTGTTTTCGACTTTCCGTTATACGATGCTTTGGCAAAAGCATTTACAGAAGAACATGGATGGGATAGCGGCATGACGCGCATTTATAATGTTATAGCCCAGGATTTTCTTTATGCAGACCATCATCACCTTATAGTGTTTGGTGATAACCATGATACAGACAGGATTTTTACACGTCTGGGTGACAATATCGACAACCTGAAACTTGCCATGGCATTTCTGACTACCACACGAGGAATTCCTCAATTCTATTCCGGTTTTGAAACACTTGAATCTGCCTACGAGCATGACGGACATGGAATTATGAGGGTTCCGTTTCCAGGAGGCTGGCCCGATGATTCTGTCAATGCTTTCACAAGAGAGGGACGAACGAAAGAGCAAAACGAAATTGTGGATTATTTATCGCAATTGCTTAACTACCGAAAGAGTAAGCCTGTGTTGCATTATGGAAAGTTAAAGCATTTTGTTCCTGAAAACAATGTTTACGTTTACTTTCGCTACAATGAGGATGAAACGGTAATGGTGGTAATCAATAATAACAAATCCGAAGAAAAATTAAGTCTGGCACGCTTTGAGGAGATAACAGGAGCATTTACCAGGGCAAATAATGTACTGAATGGTGAAGTTCTTTCCTTCGGTCAGGAATGGCGGTTGCCTGCTAAATCTGCTTTGGTGCTTGAGCTTAGGTGATAACAAAAAAAGGAGGCGCAAACCTCCTTTTTTGTAATGTTATCATAGAACTAAAAGCGCTACTTATTCATCTTATGCACCCTTATTTCCGGTTTTCCCCACATGAGAAATACCAGGCTTGCCATGTCGGTGTTTTCAATAAAGGGGCCGTATTGCGGATCGGTTTGTCTTGCTACCAGGTTGAACAATTCTGCTCCGGTGCCTTTGGCAAAGAAGGGTACCAGTACGTTGGTATGGCTGCCGTAGTGCCATTGCATACCCGGTAAATTGCCTTGTCCGTTATTGGTGACAGGTCCGTAGATGGGGTCTGGTTTGCCGGGACCAGTGAGATAGCCACATTCATGGTCGCTGGTAACAATGATCAGGGTTTCTTCCCAGCTGCTATGCTTTTCCACCCATTCAATGGCAGCTTTTACTGCATTGTTAAAATCTGTCTGTTCTTCAATCATTCTTGCAGAATCATTGTTATGACTTGCCCAGTCAACAGCACCACCTTCCACCATCACAAAGAAACCATTGGAGTTCTGGTTCAGCACATTGATAGCAGCTTTGGTCATTTCTTCCAGGGTGGGTACATTCTCGTTGAACGGAGTCTGGAAGGGCAAAGTATGTCCTTTAACTGCATCACGGCCTTGTTGCAGGGTAGCATGCACCTGGGGTACACCCAATACTCTGCGGGGCGTTCTTCCGCTGGCCATTTGCTGGAATTCTTCGCGGGTCTGGATGAGGGTCCAGGGGTCGGGTTGGCCGTTTCCGGTAGCATCCTGCACCCGAAAGGTAGCCTCTGTAGTGCCGAAAACAGTTCTGTTGTCATTGGCTTTGAGCAAGTCCCATACTTCTTGTCCACCCACATAGCGGGGATTGCCTTCAACAAGCTGGCCATTATCGTCAAAATCGGGGTTGCCCGGGGCCATGATTACATCGGTTGCTGTGTGGAAAAACATGTATTGGGCTATTTGCGCATAATTGTTTCTGTGTTCGTTGTGGGCTACAAACCCTGCAGGTGTGGCATGGCTCAGAGGCACGCTGGAAACGATTCCGGTAGCTTTGCCCAGAGCTTTGGCTGCCTGGCTCATATGGGTGAGTGTGTCCCCTTTGAGGCCGATACCAATAGATCCGTTGTATGATTTTTTGGCTGTGGAAAGACTGGTGGCTGCTGCTCCCGAATCCGTGTAGTCATTCTTGATATAGCCCGGATCCAGAGATGCCATGCGGGGGTTGTATCCGGTGCTGAAAATGGTATCACCACCCCTTGTGGAAGTTACGGAAGAATAGGTTGCCATGGCAAATTTTATCCAATCTTCCTGCTGGAATGCCTGGGCGTTATCCTGACCATGATTATAAAAATTGGTCGCCCGAAGATGTTCAAATCCCATCCCGTCACTCACAAAAACAATGATGTTTTTAGGGTTGGGAACGTGTTGTTCATCTGTCTGGCCTGACAGGTTACAGGATGCAATGAACAGCGTAAATAAGACTATCCAAAAAGTAACGCTGTTAAAATTGTTGATTTTCATGTTGTTGTAAATTTAGGGTAAGATTTTCGGTAAATTATCTGTTGCTTTATAGTTTCAATTTATATGTTCTTATAATTATGGGGTTGCGTATCACCAGTTACTGAATCCTTTAAGATGGTATATGTTTAATTCATTACTTCAACGGTTCAATCATTTAAATGTTTAGGGTATATCCTGATGTTTGCTTTTGCAATATTACGAAATGTACATTAACTGTAGTTTAAATAAATGCAAAAGCCTTAAAAAACACCCAGCTGATTTTTTATCGGTTATTAACCGGACAATCTGACTGGTGTATTTTTCAAGGCTCCCAAATAATTTCAGGATCTTTGCGGACTAAAAATCGAGCCGTGTAAAGTTTAGGTAATTCTCCCACATCTCCATGTTGGCTCTTTGTTCTTTGTTTTCTCTGGTTAGCTTTCTAAACAGAAGCTGGTGGGAAATTGTTTTTCCCACAAAATTTCTTCGAAAATGTGCTTTCAGTCTTAGTGTATTCTTTTTTAATATGCTCATAACAAAGCTTCTTTAAATGAATATAATCAAGTGTCCCACTTGCAAATATAAACCATTGTTATTAAAAAATCATTACATTAATAAACGAATGTTTCAAATTCTGAAAAAGGTTTATGTAAAGGATTGATCAACAGCGTGCTTCATCAAGATCAGCCAGATGTTAAATTTATGTTATAATTTTTCTGTCATTAATATAGATGCAATTGCATGCATAAAATCGGCAATGTATGGTAAAAGTTGTTTATTTTTGATGGATTTTAGCAGGCAGATATTTCCTATATGTGCAGAGTAATTTCCGGGATATAATTATTTTATGGAATGAAGGTATTGTATGTGTCTTATGATGGTATGACTGATGCACTTGGTCGTTCTCAGGTTATTCCCTACCTGGTGGGGTTGTCAGCCAAAGGTCATACGATACATATCATCAGTTGTGAGAAGAAGCAAATCCCCAGGGAAGAAACCCTTGAGGTGGAACAGATTCTTAAAGAGAACAATATTTCCTGGAGTCCGCTATCCTTTTCTACCCGCCCTCCCTGGATTTCCAAAGTGCTTGATGTACTGAAAATCAAACAACTTTCCCGAAAGCTTCATCGCAAAGAAAAGTTTGATGTAGTGCATTGTCGCAGCTACATTGCTGCGCTTGCCGGGCTTGACTTAAAGCTCAGGCACAATGTGAAATTTGTTTTTGATATGCGTGGTTTCTGGGCCAATGAGCGCATCGAAGGTGATATGTGGAACCTGAATAACCCCATTTACGAGTATATTTACAATTATTTCAAGGGAAAAGAAAAGGAGTTTTTTACCCATGCCGATGCAGTGGTGAGTCTTACGCATAATGGCAAAGGTGTAATTAAAGAATTGTTTGGACAAGAAATAGCGGCCAAAACAACTGTAATACCCTGTTGTGTTGATACCCGTTTTTTTTCGCGCGATAATGTCGACGTTGAGAAAGGTCTTGCACTAAAAAGTGAACTGGGAATTCAGCAGGACGATTTTATCATTTCTTACCTGGGTTCAACGGGCACCTGGTATATGACCGATGAAATGCTGCTGTTTTATAAAAAGCTGAAAGCCAGATTTGCCAATGCCCGCTTTTTGTTTATTTCAGGAGATCATCCTGATTTTATCATGAAGAAGGCCCGTTTGCACGGTATTGACGAATCGGATATTATAGTAGCCCGTGCACCCAGAAAGTTGGTGCCTCTTTATCTTTCTCTTTCTGCTGTCTCCATCTTCTTTATCAGGCCGGTGTTTTCCAAAAGAGCGAGCAGCCCTACCAAACAGGCAGAGATAATGAGTATGGGATTGCCCTTGATTTGCAATACCGGTGTGGGAGATACCGATATGCTTTTTTCCGATGAAAAGGCCGGACTTGTGCTAAAGGATTTTTCTGAAGAACAGTTTAACCTGGCCATAGAGCGCATGGAAACCGTGCTTAAGCTAAGCCCCACCGAAATAAGACAAAAGGCAGTTACTATCTTTAACCTCGACGATGGTGTCAATCAATATGATTCCATTTACAAATCCATTACCCGTGGCTGATAAACAACCTGCGGTGTGATATTTTAGCATGCACTCTTCTTCTGCAGGGTAGCATGAAAACCAGGTCCCTTCAAATTAATTCGCCTCCAGTTTGTATTTTCTCATTTTTGAATACAGCGTAGTACGGCTGATTCCCAGTTTTCGGCTCACCAGCGACACGTTTCCATCCATTCGGTGAAAACACTCTTTAATGGTTTGCTTTTCAAGCTCTTCAAGGGTAAAATTAAAATCATCTTCCTGTCGAATGGTGTCATTATTTCCCATTCTGTCGAAATTCAGCACCGGGGATTCAAAATGTGCGCCATTGTCTTTGGGTGGATTGATGATATTGTAGCTGCTGTTTCCGTTGAAGTTGACAATGTTTTCAACATAGTTTTCAAGTTCCCTCACATTCCCGGGCCAATCGTATTTCATTATTTGATCAATCAACTGCTGCGAAATCCGGGGCATAGGTTTGTTAAGTTTCTGGGCCTTCACTTTGAGGAAATAGTCAAAAAGGGTTTTTTTGTCCTTTCCCCGTTCCCTCAGGGGAGGAATAAACAGGGGGATAACGCTGAGCCTGTAAAAAAGGTCCTCGCGGAAGGTTCCTTTCTTGAGCTCTTCGATAAGGTTCTTTTTGGTGGCGGCGATCACCCTTACATTCACATGGATGTTTTTGGAACCTCCAATCCGGGTAACATATCCTTCCTGCAATACCCTCAACAGGTTGACCTGCATATCGAGCGGCATTTCTCCTATTTCGTCCAGGAAAATGGTACCCCCGTTGGCCAGCTCAAATTTACCGGCATGTCCTCCTTTTTTGGAGCCGGTGAAAGCACCCTCTTCGTAACCAAACAACTCACTTTCGATAAGGTCTTTAGGAAGCGCGCCACAGTTTACAGCAATGAAAACCGAATTGCGCCGCGGACTGGCATTGTGTATGCTCTGTGCGATAAGCTCTTTGCCGGTTCCGCTTTCACCCATCAACAAAACAGTGGAAGTAGAACCTGATATTTTTTCGGCATGATCGATAACCTGGCCAAACTCTGGATTTTCACCTATAATGTCATCAAAATTGTAATGGGCCCGCATTCCGGTATACTTGTTTACAAGGTTGAAGATTTTCTGCATACCTTTTATCACCAATACCATCCCGATGATTTGCTGTTGGGTGTCAAGAATGGGATAAGCACTCAGGTCATATCGTTCCTTGTTTCCATTGAAAGAAAAGGTGGTTTCCATGTCCATGTAAGTTTCACCTCTTTTAAATCGTTCAATAATATCTTTCCAGTGGGGAAGCAATTTGTCTATGGGATGGTTGATAAATTTTTCCTTTTTAAGGTTGAGCATAGATGCTGCCCAGTTGTTGATGGTCTTGATATTGCCATTTATATCCAGGGCCATTATGCCCGATGAAACGGATTCCACTATGGATTTCATGTAGGAAAATGCTTCATTGAGTTTGTCCTGGGCCTGATCTGCTTTGATTTGATTTTCGATTGCCCTCACAGCAGCAACTACCAGTCCCAGCGTGTGGGGATGCACCATGCGGCTTTCTCCGGTAAGGTTCAGGCTCCCGATGATTTCTCCCTTGTTGTTGTGAATGGGGGCCGCAGAGCAGGTCCATCGGTGGTAGGCAGAAATAAAGTGCTCTGCCGCTGTTACCTGTATGGGCTGATTTTCGCTGATGGCAGTACCCATGGCATTGGTGCCAATGTTTTTCTCATGCATATAGGCCCCAATCACCATGTTGAGCTTTTCCGATTCGGCAATGATTTCAGGATCTCCCACAGCACGAAGAATGCACCCCTCATTGTCAGTCAGCAGGATGAAAAAGCCTGAGTTGGCAACCGACTCATGAATGATTTCCATGAAGGGAATGGCAATTTTCAGCAGGTATTCATTGCGGGCCAGATGGGTAGAAACCTCATTGCCCTTTAAAATTCTGCTGGGAAAAATCTGCTCTTTGTTTACACCATACTCTTCACATCTCTGATGCGATTTTTTGATGATCTCTCTTTGTGTGTTGGCTTTGTTTGTCATAATTTGATCCTTTCTTTTTAAGGAGTTCTGTGGCACGTACCTTATAATTGCTTTACTGCAGAGGCTTTAAAACTGATCCAAACCTTCTTTCCCGGATGTAAATTCAGGCTATGCACCGACTTTTTACTTACAATGACAGAAAAGTTTTCTCCTGCACTTACAATCAGTTCCACCCCATGATTCAGGGTGTAAACCTCCTTTATGTAGCCAGTGTATTGATTGGTGGCGCTGGTTTCCAGCTCTTGTTCAGAAACTATGATGTCTTCGCCTGGTATCATCAGGTGGGCAGTATCTTTGACAGGGGGGTCGAGCAACTTAATGGGTATTCCGTTGGGGCTTTTGCCCTGAAACAATCCGTTGTGTTGTTCGCTGGGGTCAAAACTGCACCGGAAGATGTTTTTTATTCCACTGAAGCGGGCCACAAACTCGGAAACCGGTTTTCTGAAAACCTCATCGGGCCTGCCCCATTGCAACAATTCGCCTTTCTCGATTACGGCAATGGTTTTGCTCAGGGTGGCAGCTTCCATATAATCATGGGTAACGTGAATGATGGATTTTCCGCTTTGATTGATTTCTTTGAGCAGCTCCCGAAGTTCCAGTCGCAGGGTTACATCCAGGCTTGCCAGGGGTTCGTCCAGCAGCAGTACTTCGGGGTCAGATGCCAGTGTGCGCGCCAGTGCAACCCGCTGTGCTTCTCCTCCTGACAGTGTTCCGGGATGCCGATCCAGAAGATGAGAAACCCTCGTAAGGGAAGCCAGCTCAATAACTCTTTTCTCTTTTTGCTTTTTTGCCATGCCTTTCCCATGCAGCGGATAAGCGATGTTTTTGCTTACGGTAAGGTGTGGAAACAATGCCATATCCTGGTAAACCAGTCCAAAGGGGCGTTTCTGGATACTCATGTCTGAGATATCCTTGCCGTCAAACAGAATAGTGCCCTCATCAGCTGTTATCAGGCCGGCAAGAATCTCAAGCAACACGGTCTTTCCTGCACCCGACAATCCCAGCAGGGTGAGGTAGTCACCTTTTTCCACCCTCAGAGATATGTTTCTCAGGGCAAAATCTCCCAGTTTTGCACTTATGTTTTTAATTTCTAACATGATAATTTTTTTGTGAGAGAACCCTCATCAACACGAAAACTGCCAGGCAAACCAAAATAAATACTGCCGCCACAGGTCTTGCATAACTTAACCCGAAAGAAGCAAACCTTTCCCATATCAAAACAGGTGTAACCATGGGGTGATAAGCAATGATGATAACAGCACCAAATTCGCTCAGCCCCCTGGCCCACATCATTACCAGTCCGCTGAGCACTGAGCGCTTTGCCAGTGGCAGGGATATGGTAAAGAAAACCCTCAGGGGTGATGCTCCCAGGTTCAGGGCAGCCTTTTCCAGTTTTTCCGGTACAGAAGCAAAACCATCCCGTGCCGCATTGATGGCAAAGGGAAGGCTTACAAATGCCATGGCCACCACAATGCCGGCCACTCCTCCTACAAAACTTATCCCCACCTGTTCTCCTGCCTGTCCTATCCATGTGCCACGGGAGATTATTCCCAGCAAAGCTATCCCGGCAGCAGAATGGGGGATGACAACGGGTAAATCTATAAGTCCGTTTACCAGGCCTTTGAGAGGAAAGTTTTTACGGGCCAGCAGCCATGCCAATGGGATGGAAAGGAGACCAAAAATCAAAGTGGCACCCATGGAGGCAAACAAGGTAAGCCGGATGCTTGCGGAAACTTCCTTATCCTGAAGGGTTTGCACATATTCTGAGGGGCTGGTTCTTAGCAGAAGCCCCAAAAGAGGGGCAACAATGAACAGGATGATCAATCCACTGAAAAAAACGATTGCAAGTCTTGTGCGCCAGTCTTTTAGCATTTGTATTGCTTTTTTGTGAATGTGCGAATATTGGGTGCTGTAATGCTTGGGGTGGTTAATTTATCTTGTTTTTTTTGTATCATTGGTATATTAATTCATTTTCAATTTTATTGAAGGTAGGCCTCTCACTGCGTTCGAGGTGACAGGTCGTCAGAGTTGCTAGGGTGGGGGTTGGTGGCGGCTTCGCCGCCACCAACCCCCACCCCCTCCAAAACTCTGGTACTATTGTCATTTCGACCGAAGGGAGAAATCTCCTAATTTTACCCAGACACTAATGTTTTTTGAAATTTAGAATCAATCTAAATATAAATTAGCCCCCTTTCAAGACCAGGTTTTGTTCGGGGGGTGTTCTGAATCTTAACAGTGTCAATAAACTGAACACAAATATAGGGTAAAACTGTTCAGAAACAAAACAATTTTTCATGATGTTAGTTATTTCACAGCTTTGTTATTTGTGTAGAAAGCTGTTAGTCAGTTTTCTGCATTGTTTGGATTGTCGATTGCTCTTTATAGAGCTACGAATGGTTTCAAGCAAAAAATTCTCATTTATTCACGAACCAAAAATAACACACATGCACGGTTACAGAGGAAAAATAGTAAGAATTAATCTGACAGATCTGAGCTATAAGCTCGAAGATTTGAATCATGATGAAGCAATGAAGTATATTGGAGGACGGGGTTTTGGGTCCAAAATTATGTTTGACGAAGTTGACCCCAATATTGATGCTTTCGATCCTGCCAATAAAATTATCATTGCCACAGGCCCCATGACGGGCACACCCACGCCGGCCGGAGGTCGCTATATGGTAGTTACCAAGTCGCCGCTCACAGGCACCATAGCCAGCTCCAACTCCGGAGGTTACTGGGGTGCTGAAATGAAATTTGCCGGCTATGATGCCATGATTATTGAAGGCAAAGCTGCCAAACCCACCAGTATTTTTATCGAGGATGACAAGATTGAATTCCGTGATGCTACAGGTATTTGGGGCAAAACCACCATCGAAACCACCAATGAACTGATGAAGGATGCACCGGCAAAGGCCAAAGTGCTTTGCATAGGACCTGCCGGAGAGAATCTTTCCAAAATTGCTGCGGTGATGAATGATCTCAACCGCGCAGCAGGACGCTCTGGTGTGGGTGCAGTAGTAGGCAGTAAAAACCTGAAGGCCATTGTTATCAAAGGTTCCACCAAACCTTCTGTTGCTGACCCCGATGCGCTGAAAGAAGTGGTAAAAAGAGGCCGGGCCCAAATCAAGGAAAATGGTGTTACCGGTGCCGGACTTCCCACTTACGGTACCAATGTTCTGGTTAATATAATCAACGAAGCAGGAGTTTTTCCCACCAAAAATTTCCAGGAAACCTATTTTGACAAGGCTGAAGAAGTGAGTGGTGAAACCATGGCTGAGCAATTCCTTATCAAGCGCGAATCCTGCTTTGCCTGCCCCATCGCCTGTGGACGCTACACCAAAGCTGACGAAATTGAAACCGGTGGCCCCGAGTATGAAAGTGTATGGGCTTTCAGTGCTGCCTGTGGTGTTTCTGATATGAAAGCGGCCATTAAAGCCAACTTCTGGGCCAACGAAATGGGGATGGATACCATTTCTGCAGGTGTTACTGTATCTACAGCCATGGAGTTGTACGAAAAAGGGTATATCAAAGATGATGAGCTCGATGGTCTGGGTCTGAAATTTGGCGATGGCGACAGCATGGTGGAATGGATCAAGAAACTGGGACGCCGCGATGGCGCGCTTGCCAGCAAAATGGCCGAGGGCTCTTACCGCCTGGCCGATTCTTATGGCCACCCGGAACTGTCTATGACTGTTAAAAAACAGGAGCTTCCCGCTTATGACCCACGCGGTATCCAGGGGCAGGGTCTTCAGTACGCTACTTCCAACCGGGGTGGCTGTCACGTTCGTGGCTATCTGATTTCACCCGAAATACTGGGTCTGCCTGAAAAACTGGACAGAACAGAATTGAAAGGCAAGCCCGAGTGGGTGAAAATATTCCAGGACCTCACCGCTTTTATTGATTCCTGCGGAATGTGCCTGTTCACCTCTTTTGCCCTTACAGCAGATGATTATGCTGAAATGTTTACTGCCGTTACAGGCAAAAAACATACTGCGGCTGATATTCTGGAAGCCGGTGACCGCATCTGGAACCTGGAACGCATCTGGAATCTGAAAGCCGGTATTGATCCTTCACAGGACAAACTTCCCAAACGACTACTCGAAGAAGCCATTCCAAGTGGGCCCTCCAAAGGGCAGAGGAGTGGACTTGCCGAGATGCTCCCTCTCTATTACAAAGAAAGAGGTTGGGACGAAAAAGGTATCCCCACTGCTGATAAATTGAAAGCCCTGGGTGTTCCCGCTTAAACTTTTCCCTCTTGTAATTGGTCCGACGCCCCCATACATTGCTTTGTGCCGGGGGCTTCGGACGTTTTTACCGTCAGTTTTCCTATTCAATCAATCATGTTGCATTTTTCCTTTTTGTCAATGAACCGTGAAATCATTTAACGGATATCTCCTATGCAATACCACCTCAATCCACTAAAAAAAGTATATCTCGAACTTACCGATAGTTGCAATCTTGAGTGCGAAATCTGTTACAGGCATCAATGGGTCGAAGAGCCCCGGGATATGTCTGAAGCTTTGTGGAAGGATGTGGTAGCGCAAATCCGTGAAATCCCCTCTGTGGAAACCATCGTGCTTGGTGGAATGGGTGAGCCACTGGTGTCTCCGTTCTTTCATCAAACCATAGAGACGTTCAAAGACAAACAGATTTGGGTTACCTCAAACGGAACGATGTTCAGGGAAAAACTTACCGCCCCAACCGTTGCAGGGATCAACCTGTTTATTGTTTCCATTGATGGGATGCAGGAGCAGATGGTCAAAGGAAGGGGTGTGGACTTTAAGGAGCTGATGGCTGAGATTGATTTTCTCAACCAGCTGAAAAAGGAGAATGATACTCCCCATCTTGATATACAATTCGTGGCTTCCAGGAAAAATATCGATGATATATTTCCCTTGATGGATGTGCTGGCAGAAAAGAAAATCCGCAATCTTGTTATCTCTCACCTGATGCCCCAGCATTTAGAGCAGGCCGATGATATCCTGTACAAACGATACGATAACCAGGAGTTGAAGCAGCTGTTTCATAGAATCCGCAATTATTCTTTCAAACGGGGGCTTCGGATCATTTTCCCGGAAACAGAACTCAAAACCGAGCGACGTTGCGCATTTGTAAATAACGATGCTACTTACATTACCTCCCGGGGCGAAATTGTACCCTGTTACCGGCTCTCGCACCAGGGTTCCGAAGTAGTGTTCGGACGACCCAAGGTTATCAGGCAATACAGCTTCGGCAATCTGAAAAGCAAACCCCTTCAGGCAATCTGGAGCGATCCCGGTTACGTTAGGTTTCGCAGCAAGATATATAACAACCATTACCCGTCTTGTCCCGATTGCGATCTGGTGGAAGGGTGCAGCCTGATTCATGATGTGGATTTTGATTGTCATGGCGAAGAACCCAATTGTGCCGATTGTTTATGGGCAAGAAAATTCGTATTTTGCAATTGATTAATTTTAATAGTGTCCGGTAAAAATGAATTGATGAAACCTCCATGATTAAGCTTTAAACACACACGAGGATGATTATCTGGAAAACGACAATCCAGTCACTCGCAAAAGTTTGTTTGGATGTTCCATCTGACCATTAAAAATCAAATTATAAGCAGATGAAATAATTTAATTTGAAATTCTTCACTCCCTTACCAATGACAGATTTTATAATTTGCGGATAATGTGATTATTAATTAGGCGAACTTATGTTTTTCAGTGTGGAAAAACTATTATAACTTTTGTTTGGCATTTAAACTTTGTACAATGCGTCTTCCCGGCCTTGGAGAATTCCCGGTAACAAGTCTTAGTGAAACGGAGCTTTTTGAAAAGTTTGCAGTTCCGCAAGCAGAAATCTTTATTCAAAGAAAAAATTTTTCATTGCGGAACATTCAAACTTTTAGCGGAGTGAACTTAGACTTGTCGGGAATTATCCGAAGCCTTGACTTTTTGCTGCTTTTTGGTCAAGCAAAAAGCAGAAGAAAGATACAAATACGTAGATTTCTTTATTCACTATCATTTCGATCCCGCTTTGCGGGAGAGACCGCGAAGAAGCAGCGAAGCTAAATTTCCAAAGTTTTTTCGGACACCATTGATTAATTATTTTAATGCGATACAATAAGTGACTCTAAACTATAACCAAAACAGTATGCAAATCAAAGTAAGATTATTCGCAACTTTGCGCGAAGGAAGAGGCAAAGAACAGATGATGG
>RECE01000249.1 GCA_007694165.1 Bacteroidota bacterium | reverse complement strand
GGATAAACCTGAAGTGCTTGTGGTTTATAATCAGCTACACTGGTAATAAAGAAGGATTTGCAAAGTGAATTGCTTTCGGTGTGTATTTCCAGAGATGAATTGGGAGCAAGAATTTCAAAACATAACTCGTTTGAGGAGCCTGGGGGAGCATATTCATTGCTGCGCCCCACTTCGAGTATAAAATCCTCACCTGGCATAATATCAAGATCTGCATAATTCTCATAGAAAAACTGCTTTGAACAATTTACCCCACCACTCCTGAGAGAAAATACAGAAAGCCCATGAACCGGTTCGAATCCATTGTTGCGAATGGTCAAAGTTGCATCAAAATCAAAACTGGTGGCAATGGTTTCACCGCCAAAATCTTCGTAGTTGATCACAACATTATCTATCTCAAAATCCAGCAATTCGATGTCGGGCCATGGATAGGCCGTATCATCTTGTTCACCTTTAGGAAAGGCATACAATCCAATTTGCCCGGAGGTTGAGGTTCCGGCAAAAATTATCTGATTACCGGCTACAACAAAGTCTACATTCGCAACATATGCTCCCAGGTACAGGCGACTCTCTTTCTTTGCAGTCTCCGGCTGTATCATTACAATCTGATTGTTCTCTTTTCCCATCACCCAGATAACATCATCGAAAACCTTTACAAGTTCCAGATCTGCCGGTTCATTTTCCAGTAAAACCTCTACGGTTTCAAAATCCAAATCTGATTTTTCCAGCCCTGAAGCGGAGAGCAGATATAAGGACGAGTCGTGTATAATCATATTTACGATAACCTTATCATGCACATACGAATCAAGTATTTCTCCATTCATGTCGATGAGGAAAATTTCTTCACCTCCCCTTATCATAATATGCTCATCATCCGGAAACAAAACCTGCTCAACAGAAAATTCATATTCCTTCTCCCACACAACATCTCCATTTGCATCCACCATTACAATTGTATTGAAATCCGGAGCTTCACCTCCTGAAATCACTACTTTACCTGCAGGGCTTACATCCATGCTGACAGCGGAAAACATAAAATTCTCCGGCCATTCATCTCCGCGGTAAAGGCTATTATATTCAACAGTCCCGTCGGAGTGCAGTTTGGAAATCATAAGAGGTTCTGTTCCATAATAAGTATCGTCAACATAGAGGAAGCCGACAGCATATATAAAACCATTACGGGCGATTACAAGGTCAAAGTTTCCGCCCATATTGTACTTTTCCGGAGTACCCTGCTCCCAGAGCAATTCACCCTGGGCATTAAAAGCAAACAACCTGTTGGTAGCACAGCCAAATGTCTCTGTGTAGCCTGTAACAAAAATTTGTGAATTGTTGCCCAAAGCCATATCGGTAAAGGATGACCTGGTAAAAGGCTGATGGTCGAGCACCCTGGTCCAGGTAGGGTTCGCATAAACGGTCTGCAGGGAAAACACCAACAGACAAAAGAGGGTAGCGATTTTCATGGGTTGAGGTTTTAGGATTGATATTTTGAGTTGAAAGAATCAAAATGTAGTTCGTAGCAAATTAATATGAATCAAAGTCTTATGCTATCGATTTCAAAAATAAAATTTTAAATTGAATTAACCAAAAAATATACATAGTACTTTTTTTTGTTAGATGTGATTTGATTTACATTCATCGGAAAAAATAAAAAAAACATTCTCCTCTGTCGTGTTTTGTCGTTTTACCTGCCTATATTTGTCTGATACAAAACTGACAGCCTCATGACAAAAAGAGAATCCATAACAAGATACAACCTGATTATCAACAAAGTAAAAAGGACTCCCTGTTCTTTTGAAGACATTTCTGACTATCTGGAAAAAGAATCAGAAATTCAGGCTTACGATTTTAGCGTTTCCAAACGAACCTTTCAGCGCGACCTGAATGACATAAGAAGCATTTACAACATTGACATTCGGTATGATTACAGTCGCAAAGTTTATTATGTGGATCTGGATCAGAGTTCAGAAATTAATGAGCGTCTGCTGGAAGCCTTTGACACTTTCAATGCGCTGAATGTGCGGGAAAATCTTGCCGATTATATTCATCTTGAAAAAAGACGTCCCCAGGGCACAGAAAATCTTTATGGCTTGCTTCATGCCATCCGCAACTGCATAGAAATTTCCTTTGTGCACCACAAATTCTGGGAAGACAACCCCACGGTAAGAACCGTACAGCCTTACGCGCTGAAAGAGTTCAGAAACCGCTGGTACATAATGGGGAAAGACATGCTGGACAATCAAATCAAGAGCTTTGCCCTCGACAGGCTAACGGAACTGGACATTACCAGGAAGAAGTTTGGTTCGGCAAAGGACTTTGATATGCACAAACATTTTAAGTATTGTTTTGGTATCATCAGCCCTAATAACACTAAACCCGAAGAAATCATTCTTTCATTTACACCCCTGCAGGGCAAATATATCAAAACGTTGCCACTTCATGAATCACAGGAGGTTCTTTTGGAGAATGAAAAGGAGTTCCGCATTAAACTTACTTTGTTTATTACCCACGATTTGCTGATGGAAATACTTTCATTTGGCGATAGTGTTGAGGTAATTGAACCACCCCACCTTGTGGATGAAATTGTAAGCACTTACAAAAGCGCACTAAAGCAATACAAACAAAAGCATAAATAGGCTTGCTAAAAAAAAACCTCCGGGTGATAAGCCCGAAGGTTAGCGTGTTGTTTTGATAATATAGGTGTTTTAAAAGGGTGCTATAGAAAAAAGGGAAATTCTTTTATCGAATATCGAATCGCTACACGAATTTCAGTTCTTTAAGGCAGTCGTGTATCATGTCGAAGGTACGTTCAATATCATTGTCAAGCCCAACCGAAAAGCGAATAAGACCTTCTGACATTCCCATTTCCCGCTGTAGTTCTTCTGGCACTTCGCTGGATGTGCTCTTACCTGAGTTGCTGAACAGGGTTTTGAAATAGCCCAGGCTTACCGCCAGGTATCCTACCCCCTTCTCCTGCATTTTCTCCATCAGCTGGCTGGCTCTTTCAGCGGTTTCCATATCAATGGCTATCATGCCACCAAAGCCAAAATCAGGATTCATGATTTTCTTGAACAGCTCATGCTGTGGGTGCTCGGGTAGTCCGGGGTAGTTGAATTTCAGCCCTAACTCTTTGAATTTTTTGGCCAGGAACATCGCATTGTGGCTATGCTGCTTCATGCGAATATGCAGGGTATGAAGGTTTTTATGGATGCTCGACGAACGCAGGGGATCGAGTACAGGTCCCAGCAGCATGGCGGTACCGGTATTCACATCGGCCAGGTCGTTGATAAACTGTTCATCGGCGCAGATGGCTCCGGCTACACAGTCATTCTTTCCATTGATAAATTTGGTCATGCTATATACCACGATGTGAGCTCCCAGCTTGGCAGGTGCTACAATCATTGGGGTAAAAGTATTGTCAACCAGCAGCTTAATACCATTATCGTCGGCTATTTTGGCCATTGCCTCAATGTCGCAAATCTGCAACAAGGGGTTGGTCATGGTTTCAGTATAGATAAGCGTGGTATTGGGTCTTACTGCATCTTTCACAGACTGCAGGTTGGTAGGGTCCACAAAGGTCACTTCGATTTGAAATTTCTTCAGATAGTTGGCAAGAAAAGCAAAGGTACCACCGTAGGTTGTTACAGAAGAAACAATGTGTGACCCACAATTGCAGAGCTGCAAAATAGCCGAAGTAATGGCTGCCATACCCGATGCGGTTACCCAGGCACTTTCGGTACCCTCCATAGCGGCAAGGGCATCTGCAAGATAGCGGTTGGAAGGATTCCAGTGACGTGAGTAAAGAAAACAACCTTCCTGTTCGCCATGGAAAGTATCTACCATGGTATTGGCTTGCATAAAGGTATAGGTTGCTGAGTCGGTGATTGAAGGGTTTACATCTCCATATTCTCCAAACTGGAGGAGATCCTGAATGCTGGATGCCGGGTCAAATTTCATGATAAAGGACTTTTGGGTTAAAATTTTTTAAAACAATTGTGTTTTGCAAAGGACAAAAATAATAATTTTACAACATAATACCCCCTAAAGCAAAAAATATTTACCTGTTTCTTTTTATTTGCTTACAGTTTAAATCTTTTTTTTGTATTTTTGCAACATATTATCACCTAACCCCATCAGAAAATGAACGGGAACTTTCAAATTGACAAAACCGACCAGAAAATTCTTGAAATTCTTACACAAAACGCCCGTATGGCTTTCCTGGAAGTTGCCAGAATGTGCGGAATAAGTGGTGCTGCCGTGCACCAGCGAGTGCAAAAACTCCTGGATGCCGGAATTATAAAAGGCTCACAGTTTAACCTCAACCCCAAAGGTCTGGGCTACCATACTTGCGCATACATAGGGATCCAGGTTAATCTCAATGCCAATTCAACCCACCAGGAAGTATTTCAGAAAATCATGGAAATTCCCGAAATAATTGAATGCCACCATATTTCCGGCAAATACTCTCTTTTCGTGAAGGTTTACACCAAAAACAACGAACACCTGAAAAAAGTCATAGTAGAGCATATTCAATCTATCGTTGAAGTTACCAGCACCGAAACTTTTATTTCCCTGGAAGAAGGCTTCACACGGAACCTCCCTGTTAATATGGGCGATATCACGAATTTTTAGTTAGCTTTTAATACCTCCTTAAACCGAAAAGCTGTCAGGTTTGCTACCTGACAGCTTCTTTTTTTTGGCACTAAAAACAACAACGGATTATAGCTTCATCTTCTGTTTTTTACCATAGGTAAGCGTTCTCCAAAGCCATTCCATGGGACCAAACCTGTAGTGCTTCAACCAGAAATGACTCCATATAACCTGCACCACATAAATACCCGTCACAAGTATCATCCCCTGAACAATATCCACTTGTCCGTATAATCCCAGACCATAGGAAAAGAAAATTGTGGTGGCAACCACCGATTGCATCAGGTAATTGGTAAGGGCCATTCTGCCGGTTTTCTGTATTGCTTTGGAAAGGGTTTTAAAATAACTCTTCTGATAGCAAAATGCAATGAGAGAAATGTATACAAATGTCATAGCAGGTCCGCCAAACCCAAGCCCTGCAATTGTCAGAACAAGACTCCATTCAAACATAATATAAGAACTTTGTGCAGCATAGGTTGCGTAAAGCCAGCAGCCAAATAACGCCGCCGGCAAACTGTATATCAACAGCTTTCTGAAAAAAGGTTTGTTGGCCTCAATATCTTCAAACACCCGGATGCGTGCAAATACCATCCCTACCAGAAACATGGCCAGTACGTTGGGAAAAAAGAAAAGGATTCCGCCAAGAATATTCTTGTACTCCTCAAGTCTTGCACTCACAATCTCACCAAAACTACCGGTAGCATATACTTCAATGAGATGATCGAAAAGCTGTTGCATATGAATGGCTGTGGCTTCAAAACCAGCCAGCATATCTTCGGCAACCTCAGGTACAGAAAGGGCAAGCTTGATAAACACAACCAATAGTGTAGAAAACAATACAGGAAGCAGCAGTATACAGCCCGCCCATATTAGCAAAGACTTATTGGATTTTTTCCGAAACAGGAGCATCAGAAAACCAAACAGGGCATAAAACACCAGAATATCGCCGTACCACAAAAGCACAACATGGAGAACCCCAATGGCCAGCAACCAGCCCAACCTTCGTTTAAACAGACCCAGAACTGAATTTCCCGATTCATCAGCTTTCTTCATAAAGAAATAAAAGCCTATACCAAACAACATGGAAAAAAGGGTGTAAAATTTACCGGTAAAAAAGAAGTCAATGATCCATCTTGCTTTCTCATTTACAGGATCTGTCCAGAGAGAAAACTCTGCCATCTCTACCAAAAAAGGTGCATTCATCAATGGCATATTCACCATGAAGATTCCCAACAGCGCAAAGCCTCTCAACAAATCCAGGATCTCCACACGTTCCTGTCGTTGAACAGGTTGATAGTTTGCATTCATGTTTTTCAGATTTTAAAAATATTGCAGATTCATAACAATGATAATTTCAGGCAAAGAAACAAAGGGTTGTGCTTTTTTCGAAATTTAAGTTGCCCAACGAGGGTATTCATATTCTTAAGTCGCAAAAATCAAAGCTGAATTACAATATCCGGGGAAAATAATGTACAAGATTATGGTTATATTTGAACCTTTTAACCTGCATTGCCAGGTGCAGAACAATCACAGATTGCGAATTTTAAATATCTTACCATGAAAATTCTTCTTCGATTAGCTCCCGTTTTCATCTTATTCTTTACTTTTTGCTCGGCAGAACAACCTGTTCACGAAATCAAGGTGATGAGTTTCAACGTCAGGTTTGACAATCCTGCCGATGGCATCAATGCCTGGGAGCACCGTATACCACTGGTTGAAAAATACATGAATAACGAAATGCCCGACATAGTGGGTATGCAGGAAAACCTTTACCACCAGAATGAAGATCTGCTGAGAATCATGCCGGGATATGCTTACATTGGCACCGGTCGTGATGATGGGGAAAGAGGCGGAGAGTTTTCCCCGGTTTTTTACCGCACCCAAATATTTGATTTGATGGAACACGGACAGTTCTGGCTTTCTGAAACTCCAGACATACCGGGCAGCATCGGTTGGGAAGCAGTATTACCCAGGGTGGTAGGCTGGGCAAAACTAAAGCATCTGGAAAGTGAAAGAGAAATGTTTGTTTTCAACACCCACTTCAGCCACGTCAGTGACCTTGCCCGGGAGAAAAGCATGTTGTTCATGTCGGATCAAATCCTTAAGATTGCAGGGAATTATCCGGTCATTGTGACCGGTGATTTTAACATTACCAAAGGTTCAGCACTTTATCATCAAATGATCGAACACCTGAAAGAAAACAATGGTCTGCGCAATGTAGAATACTATTCTCAGCAACCGGTTGAAAATGCCGATGATACCTTCAATGCTTTCAGGGATGACACCGAAGCCAGGGTAATCGACTATATCTTCACAGACAAACACTTTGAGGTAAAAAGCTATGGAGTAGATAAAGTAAAGGAAGGAGAGATTTTTATTTCGGATCACTGGCCCATAAAAGCGGTTTTACAATTAAAATAATACATATCTTAGCAAAATAACTACCGTAGATTTCGGTTGCTTTTATTCTGCTTATTCAACCACCACAGAACTATTGTTATGACCGGGCTTAAGTTTTCCACAGCAGCATGGGTCTTGCTTATTATGGGACTCTTTGTCTCGTTCTCCTCTAAGGCCTTTAAAATGGAGATCCCGGAGATTCAGGCCTACCTGAACAATTGGCTGGATTTGCGCAATCAAAACTGGGCCATCTCCCAAAGCCCCGACAACCACTTTATCTATTTTGCCAACTCTGAGGGATTGATTGAATTCAATGGCATCAGCAGAAAAACCTATGCACTACAGGAAAACCTCCCGGTGAGATCAGTGCTGGCACATGAGGATGGAAAAATTTTTACCGGCTCCTTCGAAGAGTATGGATACTGGGTGCGTTCAGCATCGGGAGAACTCAGCTATACTTCGCTTTCTCAATTGAAAAAGCCGGATAAAAACGATGAAATATGGAAAATTTTCACTCATGGTGGAAAGATTTATTTCCAGTCCTTTACCTCTATCTATATTTACAACAATGAAAAGATTGAGCAGGTAAAGGCTCCCTATACCATGCTTTTCATGCATCAGGTTGCTGACCGGTTTATTGTCCAGGTAATTGATTCCGGATTGTACTGGTTTGAAAATGGGGAATTCACCTTCATTGAAAACAGCGAATTATTTGCAGAAAAAAAAGTACACGCCATAATACCTCACGGAGTGAATCAATGGTTAATCGGCACCGACAATGCGGGTTTATATCTTTACGACGAAAACCAGTTCCGTTACTTCCCCTCTGAGGCATCAGAGTTTCTGAAAAACTACAACTGCAATACAGCAAAGCAGCTCAATGACAGCACCTATGCTTTTGGTTCAATTCTCAACGGGGTCATTATCACCGATAACAAGGGAAATATTCAGCGCCGGTATAATGCCAATAACGGACTCAATAACAACACCGTTTTATCCATGCTGCTGGATGCCGACATGGGTTTGTGGATTGGGCTTGACGAGGGAGCCAGTTATATTGATCTGCACTCCCCCTTTACTTTCTACAAAAGCCTGGGAGGCACCCTGGGCACGATTTACGCGCTGTTGGAAAAAGACAACATTTTATACATTGGCACCAATCACGGACTTTTCAAAACGGAGATACTTAAAAAGGGGCATATTTTCAGTTTCTACAACCTTGATTTTATCCAGGGAAGCCAGGGCCAGGTATGGACCCTTGAAGAAATTGACGGTCAAATCATCTGTGGCCACAATGAAGGAACTTTTCTCGTCAGAGGCAATCAACTGGAATTAATTTCTTCTGTTACCGGAGGCTGGGCTTATACTCCACTGGCAGAATATGTGATCGGAGGGACCTATACCGGCATTATAGTAATGGAGAAGGATCAAGAGAATCAATGGCAATTTCGAAACAAAATCGAGGGATTTCAGGAGCCCATAAGGTATCTTGAAACAGATTACCTGGGATATGTATGGGCCTCGCACCATCAGAAAGGAGTTTACAAGATTGAACTAACGGAAAACCTTGACTCGGTGGCCGATATAGTGCATTTCTCGGAAATAGAAAACATAACCCACAACATCAAAGTATTCAAAATTAACAACAGAGTAGTTTTTACTACCGGAGAAAATATTTATACATGGGATTTTGTCAGAAGCCAGATCATCCCTTTTCAAACCCTTACCAATGACCTGGAAGACTTTGCGCATGCTGCACAGATTAGTCACTTTCACAGGAATCTTTACTGGTTTTTCAGGGATGATAAAATAGCCCTCTTCGAAATCAGCCTGGACTTTTCAGCAACAAAAATCATGGAAATATCCCAGGAAAACATCAACCTCCCTCAGCGGAAAATCCAGTTGGTCACCCTCGAAAACAACACCCACCTGATACCAAGCCCCCAGAATTTCTATGCTTTCAATGTTGCTATGGCAGAGCAGCGAGACCAAATCAGTCGTTTGCAGTTTGAAAAACTGATATTTTATGGAAGAAGAGACACACTTGCCTGGTATAAATCATTTTCCGGGGGAAAGATTCCCTCACAATCCAATAATCTTACCGTGTTTTTTGCTGATCCTTCCAACTTTAGCCTATATCCCAGAACCTGGTCTTTCCGAATCCGGGAACTTGATCTTGCATGGCAGACCACAACCCGCAATCAGTTTACCTATCTTGACCTGAAACATGGCAAATACACGCTTGAAATCATGAGTGACAAACAGGAAATTATACAATCTAACTTTTCTATTGCCAAGCCCTTTTTAATCTCCAATACCGCCATGGTCATTTATGTGCTGGCTCTTTTAGCGCTTATTTGGGGCCTTTTCAGATTTTTCCGTTTTGAAATCAGCCGGCAGAGAGAAATGGTGGCCATGGAAGTAAAACAAAACAGTCTGGAAAAAGAACTTGACTATAAAAGCTATGAATTAATGCTTACCATGCGACACCTGCTGCTCAAAGACAATATTCTCAATGATTTGAAAAAGCAGATAACCACCCTGAAAGAGCAATCTGCCAAATACCCTGTAAAGCATATCAATAACATGGAAAGGGTCATTGAACAGGGTTTGGGGACACAAAGTGCAGAATGGGAAAATGCCATGAACAATCTCAAATTATCTCAGCAAGGATTCTTTAAGGTATTGAAAGAGAATTATCCAAG
>RECE01000363.1 GCA_007694165.1 Bacteroidota bacterium | reverse complement strand
CATCAACGGCATCTTCGAGGTCAATGCCAATGTTTCATGGCAAAATTCCGGTATAAAGACATTCCGCAACGGCATTACCGGCACAGGCACCGTTACCCAGTTAGCAAACAGCGGTACTTTCATTATCAATGGAGAAACTGCGCAGCTGGGAGGCAGTGGAAGCCTGGTATTGGCAAGTGCGGGACTTGAAATTTCCTCTCCCGATGCTATTCTTGCGGGCGACAAAACCATTGAAGGGGGAGAGGTGAAAATCTCCGGCACACTGGATATGGACTTCAACACTCTCACCCTGGGAGGAGATCTGGTGGTGGAAGAAACCGGCAATCTGGTTTCAGAGGATGGTACGCTCGTTTTCAATGGTTCAGCATCCCAGCAATTACAAATCCGGGAGCCCCTTACAGTGAGCGGTTTTACCCTCAATAACGCCGCCGGAATCACCATTAACGACAACCTGTCGGTAAGTCACGTGCTTACACTGGACACTGGTGTAGTACAAATGCCCGGCCATATTCTCACCCTCGGCAATACGACACAAACCGGAAGCCTCACTTCTTCCGGCGGCTATGTTGACGGCACCTATCGCGTGTGGCTGGATGCCACCGGTGGTTTGGAGATAAGGCTGCCTCTGGGTTATGGCGATGATTATGCGCCGGTTGATCTGCTATTTGACGGGGGTTTTGTTTCCCCCGGCACCCTGACGGCCCGGTTCGATAAAATTCTCCCTGATAACTATTACGGGAATCTTCCCGTTACAGATGGAGATGTTGTGGTAAACAACCTTTCCTCTGAAGGATACTGGCATATCCAGCCGGGCAATGGTTTGGCAACGGAAATGTATGATATTACGTTGGGTATTCCGGCATCCATGGAGACTTCTATCGGAAATGCTGATCTTCTCAGAATTGTGAAGCGTGAGGATATCAATGATGACTGGGTAATCCCGGGCAGTTTTGAAAGTGCCACCGTATCATCCATAACCCATTCAGGAGTAATCGGATTTTCAGAATTTGCCCTGGGCGGAAATTCTTTGGATAACCCACTTCCCATAGAACTTCTTCATTTCACAGCAACAGAAACTGAGGGAAATGTCCTGTTAACCTGGGCCACTGGATCCGAAACCAACAATGATTATTTCACGCTGGAAAGAAGCCTTGATTTAAAGCATGTTGAAGCGATCGGGCATGTTGCGGGAGCCGGAAATTCTGCCCGGACCCTTCACTACCGTTTTGCAGACACCAGTCCCCTGGAAGGGATCAGTTACTACCGCCTGAAGCAAACCGATTTTGACGGGGCCTTTGAATACAGCCAATGGGCAGCCCTTGAAAGAGGGTTGGATGGTTTCTCCCTGAGAATTGTCAGTGTTCTGCAGCAAAATGACCATGTGCAGTTATGGGCAGAGGCGCCGGTTGGTCAACCCCTGCAAATTGAAGTGTACGATTTGTACGGGCGCAACCTTTACCAAACGCAGCTTGTCCCCGAAACCCATCTGTTTCAGTACTCGTTTTCAGCAGAAATCAAAGGAATGGCCATCATAAGGGTATCAAGCACAAAAGAAACAGCAGTGAAAAAGATTGTCGTCCGGTAGGCTAAACTATTTGAGAAGGTTGTGCTTGTGGTTGAGAGTTTATCCGGAAAACACATGGCACTGTAATGATAAAAGGTCGCGGGAATTGTTTCTGACAATTCCCGCGACCTTTATATTTTTCTGCTGCCAGGTGAAACTTACTCCGCAATGAACCTGCTGTGCAGCACAACACCATCCTTTTCGGCCTTTAGCAGGTAAATACCCGGAGGTAGTCCGTTAATGCCAATGCGCGCATGAGATTCAGCGATAGCGGTCTTTACCAGCTGTCCTGTAATATTCAAAACACTGAGTTTCCATTCACCGTTGCCGGGAAGCTCTACATTGATTAAGGTAGACGCCGGAACAGGGTAAATCCTGAGCACTCTTTCCGGGCTCGCTTGGGCAATCGCCGTGACAGGACCAAAAACAGCAAGGGCAGTAAGGTCTTCTTCAATGTTGAGCAACAGCTGCGACACCAGGATGTCTTCATCATTGATTACCCACTTGATAAACTCCCAGCCTTCGTCTGCAGTGGCTGTTAATACAACCTCTTCACCCAGCGTATATGTGTGTATGCCAGGTTCAGGCATTGTGGTTCCGTTGCCCTCCAATGAGATTTCAAGGTTAGGGGTAAAAACAAAAGGTTCAAAATAGGCCACCAGCAGTATATTGCCAGAAAGAACAAAAGTGAATTCGCTTTCGTTGCTAACCTGTTCTTCTTCATCCTCTGTAACCAAAGCCCAGTAACTGAACTGCCATTCATCGGCCGGTTCTGCCTGCACACTTACTTCTTCATTGGCACCAAAAACTCCTGCACCCGATACTGTTCCTGCATCTTCGGGGTAAACTGCCAGCGCCAGTTCGTAATATTGTTCAGCAAACCAGGCTGTGAGGTTTTTATCTTCTGTGACTGCCAGTTGCATGTTGGGGTTGGTAGACAATATCCTGTTTTCATCTTTCCAGTGCAGGAAGATGTAACCCGGGGCAGGATAAGCGGCGAACTGGGCAACAGTGCCGTGGTCATATTCTCCATCTCCTGAAAGGATCGTGGCTGCATCTTCCGGCTCAGCCTGCAAGGTTACCTGGTAGTGGTTGATTAGAAATACTGCTTCCAGCTCAGTGCTGTTATCTATGGTAATGGCAAGTGTTTCTAAAGAGCCGGCATCTTCTCCGTTTATGTTCCAGTGGCTGAAATACCAGTTACTGGCGGGTGTTGCAGTGATGCTGATCTGACTTCCCGGAAGGATTAAGTACTCTCCCTGTGGCAGGCTGGTAGCGCCTTCTCCCGTGTTAATAACGATAAGTTCTGCTTCATTGCCGGCAACCTCTATTTCTGCTGTTACCTCATTGGATGGGGGCGAAAGCAGCGTTTCACCTGAACGTGATTTTACATACCAGGTGTAGGTACCAACCGGCAAAGGCTGATCCGCAAAAGAGTCCTGCAACGGATCGTTCCCTTTGCTGATGAGGGTTTCGTTGCGATACACATTGAATCCGTCAAAAGCAAAATCTTCTTTGTCTTCCTCTGTATCAATTTCCCATTGCAGCTGAGGCTGATTGCCGTTGATGAGGCTAACCGTTAAATTGACAGGGTTGGGAAGCTGAACGTCAGTAGTAACAAAAATCTCCACCTGATCAACAGAAATGCCACGGCCCCGATTGCCTTCCCCTTCAAAAGCTATCTGCATTTGTGAAGAGAGTTCGGGCAATGGAATAAGGGCATGGGTCCAGTTAAATTGATTGGCACCGAATGTTGCCAGTTCAACCCAGCTGCTATCGGTTGCCAAACGGTAGTAAATCCTGAGGATATCCTGGTTTGCCTGGCTTGCCGGATTGGCGTACCAAAAGGAGAGTTCTGCTGCATCCCTGTTGCTGAAGTCAATCAAAGGTGTAATAAGTTTTGTTTTGCTTCCAATTTCGGGTACGGTATTGGTTCTGAAGAAGATATTGCTTGCTCCTTCATGAGCATTAAATGGATATCCATCGTTATTGCCCACGCCGATTTGCCATTGAACTTCACCTGCAACGAACTGTTGTGTCCAGCATCCGGGGACTTCGGCATCATTAAAACCTTCAAAAAACGGAAAGGAATACACTGCCGCGCAAGGAGTGGTGGCCGAGCTTCCGGTTCCGTTGGAGTAAATAAGTTCACTGGAATACGACCAGATTCTGTAGTAGTAGGTTTTGTTGGGCAGGAGGTGGTTGTGTGAAAGTTCTTCATCATTGCCCAGGTAAAGCACCTGGCCCCCTCCTTCTATTTCATCTCCGAGGGTATAAGCACCAAGGGGCACGCCAAAAGTATTTTCATTGTTCCATGCAATCATGACATTGTTCAAGCTGTCATTAAGCGTCCAGTCAAGGAGTATTTGATTTTCCGACAAAACTGTTGACTGGAAGTCTTCAGGGTTGGTAACGCCTGCGAAGAATGGGTCATAGCCGTCCAGGGCTGTTACATCAGAGCCTTGTGGATCGAGCCAGTTGCTGAGCCTTGTAGCCGCAGAGCCACCTCCGGTCCATGATACGCCAATTCTTCCATACCAGTCGGGTTGGGTATTGCCGCAGGCTGCATATCCTCCATGGAGCTGGCCCAGAATGCGCCCCTGGGAGTCAAAAATAGGGGAGCCGCTGGAGCCTGGCTCAGTAGTAGTGCCGCCGCTCCAGACAATGCGCCAGTGAGTGGTGCCTGAGTTGGGTGCTCCCAGATAACTGGCTTGTTGCACTCCACCCTGGGCATAACTGAATTTTTTAATATCACCACGCGGATGGTGCACTCCGGTAATAAATTCCGTAAGGGTATTCGCCAGGGTGCGGTTCCACCCTGCATAGTAGGGGTTATACTCGTCAGGAATGGGCTGGTTAAGTTCCATCAACCAGAAATCGCTTGCTGCATTTCTTGCTCTCTGGGTAGCTCCCGACATGGAGTTGTAGGGTGGAGAGGAGGGGGGATTGGCGCAGGTTTCACTTTGCCAGTTAAACCAGAATACTACCGTAGAGGGGTTTCGAAAACAATGATTGGCTGAGAGGAATAGAGGTTTACCGTCAAAAGCCGTGTTGTTGATCAGTGCACCTGAGCAAAATCCATTCCCCCCCGTTACCAGCATTGCTGCTGATCTTACCTGCTGTTGCCAGTCATCAGCCTCTTCGCAGGCTACGTTAAGGTTGCAGCTTCCGCTGCTACCAAATGCTTTGGCGTACTCATAGGGGTTGCGGTAGGCGTGGGTGACCATTTCAAGGTTCAGTTCTCCGTTAAATGACGCATCTGCCGGCTCATAATATTCAATGACAATGTGATCGCCATCCACCAGGGTAGTGGCAAAATAGCCATCTTCCTGATTGTTGTAATCGGTAAATGCGCCCAAGACCATGCTTTTTTCCTGGTTGTACACAAAGAGTTGTGCTCCGGGGGGGAGGTGATACTGGTCAAAAGTAAAGTTGAGGGAGTAGGCCCCTTCAGAATACACAGCTACTCGCCAAAGCTTATCGCCATTGTCAAGGGTTTCCCATATTCCTGAATTGCCGGGATGGATATTCACCATGATGTTGTCGCCAAAGCGCCAGGGAATATTTTTGATGGTATCAAAAATCCTATCTTCTTCGAGGAGTTTTTTTGTGTCAACACTTCTCATGATCTCAAGTGGCACATCATTTTTCAGATGCTCAAGCTCAAAACTCGGAGGCGTTGCCGGGATTGATATCTGCGAACTGGCAGGTTGGTGAATGCAAGTGAATGCAAAAATGAAGAGGATTGCAGAGAGGTAAAAAGTTTTCATAAAATCGGAAATTATGTTGTGTTTAGGTTTAATTTCTGACCCCCTGTGCTGCTTTTGAAGAGAGTCTTTGGGTTTCTGGTAAAAGACAAAGATACCTATTTATACAAAAAAAAGCCGGAATAAATCCGGCTTAAAGGTTAAGAGGTCTTATTTTAGTTGGCTACAACCAGTCGTTTGCTTTGAACCACCTGGTTGTCGATTATCAGCGAATAAATGTAGATTCCGTTGCTCATTCCTGCCGTATTGATTCTTACTCTTTCATTTCCCAGGCTAAGGCTTTCAGTATGCACCAGATTGCCCAGCAGATTTCTCACCACAATCTGTGCATTTTGCACCCCAAAGGGCAGGTCGTAATTGATCCAGGTGTGGTCGCGTGCAGGGTTGGGTCTGGCATCCTTTAGTTTCCATGTTGAAGATGCCAATATATTGCCGGTACTGGTGGGAGTTTCAATATTGAAAACAACAGTGATGGTAACGTTTTCAAAACTCTCATCTTCAGAGTAGAACTCATACATCACTTCTGAAATGCCTGCTACACCACCCGTGTGAAACTCGGTGTAGAAATCATCAGCCAGGCTGATTTCTCCACTTCCAAGGGTTATGGGGTCATCCACATCAAACACAAAGGGTGAAAAGCAATAGTCCTTCCAGCAAAAAGTGTTGTTGGCTCCTTCTACAATATCAATTTCATGTTTGGTTACAAATACATCTACATCTTCATCGCCAGTGTTGGAAAAGTATAACTGAACCTTGAAGTAGGTATCGTCAGGAGTCCCGTTGATGGTGATGGTTTGGTTGGTAACATCCTCCAGGTTTTCATCAAGGATAACAAGCTGCGCATGGCCCTGAAATCCAAGGTAAAACATCATTATCAGAATAGGTATAAATTTTTTCATAAGTCTTGGGCTGTGAAATGGTACTTTTATTATGGTTCATGATTTAACCTGCTGCTAAGGTACAAATAATGAGCCAAAATTAAAAAAATCTCATGATTATTTATATCTAATTACATCGATAGCTATTTATAAAGAGAGGCTTTTTGGTGAAAATTAAAAAAGTTGATTAATTCTGTGTCAGAAACAAAATGGTATTAAAAACTAAATTGAATAGCATGCAACTTTTGAATATTGTGCTGAATGAGTGCTTACTTTGGAGTGCTGAATAGGGCTTTAAGCAAAGAGCTTTTGGTATTATTTCTCTTAGTTTGTTTTTTTCGCTACGTTAAAATGAGAAATTAATATGGATCTATCCGTATATAAGTTTGTAAATATGTTTATTTTTGTTAGTGTTAAAACCAAACCCAATTAAATTTAAAAATCATGAAGAGACTCTTACATTTTTTTACGCTTGTGTTGATTGCAGGTGTGTTTAGTGCTCAGGCGCAAGTGTTTATATCCGAAAATTTTGGCAGCGGAACCTTTCCTCCATCGGGGTGGAGTATTTCTGCCCAACCTGCAAACTGGGCTGCTTCTCCCAGTGCCAATGCCGGGGGTACAGCTCCTGAGGCCCGATTTGCCTGGAGCCCCCAGTTTAATGCTACATCCAGATTGGAAACCCCATCTATGGATTTATCAGCCAATGAATCAGGAATGCTTGCCCTTTCTTTCAGGCACATGGTGGATCATTATGGTGGCCCTTACACTATCGGTCTTGCCTATAGTGATAAAGGGGGTGCCTGGCAGAATATCTGGACTTTGAATCCTACTGCCTCGGTACCTGCAGAGTTACAAGTACTGTTGCTGGAGGCTGATGATTTTCCCGTCAATTCTGATGATCTGAAACTTGGATTTTTCTTCACCGGGAATAGTTTCAATATTAATTTCTGGTTTATTGATGATGTTTCGGTTTCTGCTTTTGATAAGGACCTGGCATTATTTGAAGTTAGTGTTTCCGATATTTTATTTGAAGATACTCCTGTTACAGGAAGTGTTATCAATAATGGCTTCGGAGAAATCAATTCTTTTGACCTCAACTGGCAACTGGACGACGGTTCGGTACAAACCCAGAATTTTTCAGGATTCACCCTCGAATTTGGTGAAACGTATGATTTTGAAACTGAAACTGTCATTGAAGCCATCCCCGGAAATTATGATCTTTCCGTATGGATTTCCAATGTCAACGCTGAAGGGGTTGATGATAATCCAGGCAATGACATGATTGGAATTTACCTCCATGTATTTAACGGAGCAGAGCTTTCGTACAAGCCCTTGTTCGAATCCTTTTCGTCATCTACCTGTCCTCCCTGTGCCCCTTTCAACATAGGTGTTATGAATCCTTTTATAAGCCAGTACAAAGAGTACCTGACCATAATCAAGTACCAGATGAACTGGCCCGGAAGTGGTGACCCCTATTATACCCCCGAGGGTGGAACCAGAAGAACCTATTATGGTGTGAATTCAGTTCCTTCTCTGGTAGTAGATGGAGGTATTGTGGCCACCAATGCTGCTGCCGTGAAGAATGCTTTTTTGGCAGGGCTTAATAAAGCTGGACAGATTCAGATTGCAGGGAATCATTTTCTTAATGGCACTGAAATAGTGGTGGATGTGGATCTCATTCCTTCTATCTCGGTTGACAATCTGAGACTGCATGTGGTGGTTGTAGAAAAAACCACTACAGGCAACGCTACCAGCAACGGTGAGACAGAGTTTCATTATGTTATGATGAAAATGTTGCCCAACGCCAACGGTACAATCGTGAACCTTGTAGAAGGTGAAACTTATGCCACACAATTGACTGCCAACCTTTCCGGCACCAATGTGGAAGATTTTGATGATTTGGCAGTAGTGATTTTCCTTCAGGACCATGCAACCAAAATGATTTACCAGTCTGCTTTTACAAATATTGAAGCGGTGTTTGCCATTAATTTTGATATTCATGACGAACAAGAAAATATAGATATAGATGGGGAACTGAATATATTCTTCTCTATGCCTGTAACTCTCATCGACGGTTCAGAAATAACCAATGAAAATGTTGCTGATCTTATTTCCTATTCAAAAGTTACAGGAAAACAAGATGTTGCATTTACTGCTATCATTTCTGAAGACAAAACACATATTGCTGTCACCCCGAACGAAAATCTTGATTTTAATGAAGTGTATCAAATCGAACTTGCTCCGGTTATGGCAGAAGATGGAAGTATCAGTGATCCAATCACCATTACTTTCACAACCCGCCAATCCGCAGGAGCCCCTGTAACCTCTTTCAGTATTGATGATGGAGCTGTCAATGTTCCTGTTGCACATGCCATTGAGATTGAATTCAACCAGGCTGTCAGAATGGCCGATGGTGCTGAAATTACCAATGAGAACGTTCAGAATGTGGTAATGTACCATGAAGATGATCTGCAAGGTGCACCTGTTGCCTTTGAAGCAACCATCAATGCCGGGAAAACCGTGATTACAGTTACCCCTGTCGATGATCTTGCTTCCCTGCAACTCTATATGATTGGTGTTGACGAACTTCTGGGTGTTGACAACGAACTCAGTGAACCGGTGTTTATCAGCTTCACCACCGAGGAGACACTTTCTGCTGGTTTTATAGCGGAAGATCAGCTGGTTTTATATCCCAACCCTGCCGACAGCAAACTCTTTGTGGAGCTTCCCGATGCCCTCAGCCAGGCAACCCTGAGAATTTACAATTCGGTGGGCCAGGTTGTGTATGCAACAACAACTATGGATAGCAAAGTCACAGTGGATGTAAAATCTCTGGACGCAGGTGTGTATTTTGTTGAAATTGTAGCTGAAAACTTCAGAGCCAACAGAAAAATGATCATTTCCCGATAGGAAATACTGATTGGATAAAAATGAAAAAAGGCTGTGTTGCCCTATGAAAAACCTCAACAGGGGGGTACACAGCCTTTTTTCTTCATTAAAATGGGTGAGATAACCTGAGCACATTTTGCCACGAGGACTCCCTGACACAAAAGTTTGGACGCTTAAGATTCTTTTTACCGACAAGCATTTAATAGCAACTTATCAAAGGAGGCAGATGTTCCGAATTTGAATAATCCGTGTTATTTTAGTAACTTCAGGTAATCAATTAAGGTCTCAATCTGCTGAAAGGCAGCAAAAATCCAATGCTTTTCCTGTCAGATGTTATCTTTTGCACTCATTCTTTTTAAAATAACAAACTATGCTACGAAATGTACTTTCATCGTTTATTCTTTCTGTAACGCTGATTATAGCTGCAACTTCAGTAAACGGGGAGCGAAACAACCTTATCCGTTTTGATTATTTCTTTGGAGGCCCGGTGCATAAAACGGCAGAACCCTATACCCTTGCCGGGCAGGTTGCTTATATTGGAAGTGGCACTTTTCAGTCGGTATACCTTAACTGGCAGGTAGGGGAGGATGGAGAAATTCAAACAGCCTTCTTCGATGATATTGCGCTGTTTCCCCAAATTCCTTTTCGCTTTCAGGCACCTGAAAAATGGACACC
>RECE01000377.1 GCA_007694165.1 Bacteroidota bacterium | reverse complement strand
ATATGGAGGAAGTTTTTACCATCGACCCAACCGCCTACAGCACCCATTCATTTACTCCGCAAATAACTGCAGAAATTATTCAGGTTGGCAATATCCGAAGCCAGCGTATGGCCGAAGTATGGATTTACCCCGTGCAGTTCAACCCCGTTACAGGGCAGCTACAGGTTTTTACTGAAATTGAAGTAAGCCTTAGTTTTACCAATCCTACTTCCGAAGTAAGTGTCAATACCGGAATTTTCAGCAATATTTGCCAAAATGTAATGCTCAATTACACCGAGGGCGGCATTGGTGCATCCATAAACGACCGTTCATCATCAACCGGTACAGTAAGCTGGATAGAGGTAACTGATACCTCAGGTGAAATTGAAGCGGACTACCTGATTATTGCAGCCCCCGCTTTTTTCAACAGCCAGAATGCTGATTTGCAGGCTTTGGCTGATCACCGTGCTGAATACAATGGTTTTAATGTTGCTATTGTGAATGTGGCTGATGTTATTTCCGATGCGGTGGGGTATCCCTATAACTCAGATGAAAATTGGGAAGTATACAAAGATGAACAGCGTATCCGTAACTTCATTCAAAGTGTGTATGAAAGTGAGATGGCAAACAACACTTACGATGGGAAGTTGGGTTACGTATTACTTGTGGGCGATGACAATGTATCTACTGATTATCTTGTTAGACCATGGCGCCAACCACCACCCTATCCAACGGAAATTCACCCTAAAGATTACAATTATAGCTGCCTGACCCACAAATATGGGGTATATGATAATTATGGCGATCTGTTTATTGGGCGATTTAGTGTTGACTCTGAAGCGAAACTGCAAAATATAGTCAACAAAACTATTGCCTTTGAAACGGAATACCAGTTTGCTGGTTGGAAAAACAATGTCATGTTAATAGCAGGATTAGATGATGGTAGTTTACAGGAAGAGTTCAATGAAACTACTGATAATATCAATTCGATGATACCTGCAAATTTTAATATCTCAAAATATAAAGCTTCAGAACTTGGGGGTGAGAACACCATGAACCTGACAGTTAATGGCCTGAATCAAGGGCAATTATTGACTCACTATTATGGTCACGGAGACATCCAACATTGGGGTGGTGGAATATTTCCGGTTTCTGCATTTCAGGAAATTGAAAATCACGAATATCAAGGCGTTATTGTTAGTTCTGCATGTTGGACTGGTATGTTAGACTCGGATTCAGATTGTATGGCTGAATATTTCACAACATCTAATAAAGGTTCTGTTATTTTTATTGGTGCAACCAGAGCGGAAAGTCAAGTAAAATTAACACCCTTTGCCTTAGGCATATTTGAAGCAATCTGGAAAAACTTTTCTCACATTGGAGGTGAATTTAAATTAGAAGCACAAATCTTATCTCTTGCCAGCTTTACAGGCAATAACTTAATGTATTTCGGCGACCCTGCACTCAACATTATGGCGCATGGGTATCAAATCACCGAAGATGTAACCCTTTATGGAGAATACAATATCAGCACCGACATTACTCTTACTAATAATGCAACGGTAACCATCAGCAATGGTACTAAAATCCATTTTGATACCAATGGCAAGTTTATTATTGATGAAGGAGCAAGTATGGTTTTAGGTAATAATGTTACAATATCCCGTATGTCAGAAGAGAGTGATGTAAGCATTTATGGAAACATGGAACTAACAGGCAAACTTACATCGGCGGCTAATTTCAATATTCTTAACGGAGGTAGTTTTTTTATTAATAGTAATGCCGAATTGAAACTTACTTCGGATGCCGGAATTTCGATAGAAGGGGGTGGAGGTATTGACGTTACTGGAAGGTTGACATCGGATAGCAGCATCGAGATCCTTAATGGGGGTAATTTTGTTGCTAACAGCCATGCCCGGTTAAAGCTAACTTCAGATGCCGGAATTCTGGTTGCACAGGGCGGTACTTTTACCCTGAACAATTGTGCAACTTATGAACAAGCATCAGATGGTATCCTTAAGGTAAACTCAAATGCGAATCTTTGCATCTACCCCGAGGCTGTTTTAGATGTTCCCGGGCACTCTGCTTTCAATATTTCTACAGGTGCAATTATTCCGAGCCAATGTGTTCATCCTCTCGATGTGGTACCCCCTTCTTACAAAATAACGCAAAACAACCAGATATGGAGCGAAGTGGAATATCGGATGGATCGGAACCTGGAAATCCATCCAGGAGCCAACCTATTACTGGAAGATGTAAACCTGAGATTCCAGAACAATACAAATATAGTTGTGCGTGCAAATGGTGTTTTAAATATTGATGGCGGTATATTAACCAACCATTCTTCTCCCTGCTCTGAAAAAAATCATTGGCAGGGCATAAGGGTTCGAGGGAATTCTGATTTGCCACAAACTTACCAAAATCAGGGTGCCCTTATAATGAGCAATGGTGCAATAATCAGAAATGCATCTATTGCTGTGGGGGTGGGAGACCTGTTTTTTGATGGCTTTACCAACAACAATTATGGTGGGGGCATTGTACAACTCAACAATGCCCAATTTATCAACAACCAGCGCGACATTGAATTCAACAGCTACCAAAACACCAATTCTCAAGGCCAACCTATCGATAACATTTCTTATTTCCACCATTGCCAATTTACTGCAAATGACAGACTATTGTTCAGTACGGTTCTTGAAAATGTTAAGCTAAACGGGGTGCAAGGAATCTCATTCAATCACGCCAGCTTTTCCGATTCGCGAACCAACATTACCGAAACATCCCGCAGAACGGGTATAAGGGGCTACAATGCCACATTCATGGTGTACAATAGTAATTTCAACCAATTGCATTACGGCATTTACGCCACATCCCCCAACCCCAATCGATTTTTCAGGGCATTCAATTCCGATTTCTCAACCTACCGAGGGATTTATTTCAATATGATGGACAATGTAATCATTCAAAACAATAGCTTTTTTGTGATTCCATTTACACAAATTCGTTGCAGTGACAGTTATGGAGTTTATCTTGATAAATCTACCGGTTACCAAATAGAGAACAACGTGTTCGAAAGTCTAATTGATGCAGATTGCAACAAACAATTGGGTATAATAAACCATAATACTGGTTCTTATTACAATGAACTGTATCGTAACAATTTTAGTGGTCTAACAATAGGAATTGAAGCTATTGGCTCCAACAGAGGGTTTAAACCTGAAGAGGGGCTAGAAATCAGATGCAACCAATTCGAAAACAACCATTATGATATTTTCGTTACTCCACTGGGTTTACCTGCTGGAAGGTTGGAAGGTATCAGGGAGTTGCAGGGTTACGATGAAAACTCCAATCATTTAACCACCTCTCCTGCAGGAAATCTTTTTGGAAATAACAGCCCGGTTTTAATCAGTAATTTTATAAATGATGCCGAAAGGCTTTTCTATTTCCATCACATTGCTGAGGTGGAAACCAGGTTAATCCCCAACGATTATAGTCAAAATATCTTTCTGCAGGAAACCGGTCATAAGTTTAATTATGAATACTCATGCCCTGACAGAGCGATGCAACCCAAAACATTCAACGTTTTGATCACCGAAAAACAAGACGCCCAAACCCACTACGAAGAGACCTCTGTATTGCTGCAGGCTTACGTGGACGACGGCAATACCCAGCTGATGACCCAACAGGTGGAAATGGCCGGCGAAGGCGACGCCTACAACACTTACCAGTACCTGATGCAAACCTCCCCCTATTTGTCGGAAGAGGTGCTGACATCGTTGGGTGCCAAAGAAGAGGGTTTCAACAATGCCATGATACGCGATGTGATGGTGGAAAATCCACAGGCAGCCAAATCACAAGAGGTGGAACTGGCTCTGGACAGCCGGATAGGTCAACTGCCTGCCTACATGCGCTGGCAAATCAACAATGGACTGTACCAGTTTAGCGAGAAAGAGATCATGGAGCAGTACATGGCCTACCAGAAAACCCGTCACGACCTGGCTTTGAATAAAATCATCAGGGGTATCGTTCACGAGCAGGAAGGATTTGAAAATGCACCTTCTCTTGATCAGCTCCTGGCACAGGTAGACGACGTGCGTTACCAGTACCTGCGCGCCGAACTGAAATTTGCCGAAGGGGACTATGCTGCCGGATTGCAGCAACTGAACCAGGTTGCACAACAATACAACCTTTCTGACGAGAACGCGCTGCTGGCCCACCAGGAGAAGACAGATTTTTACACCCTGCTTTCCCAGTGGAGCAACCACGAAGACCATCCCGGCTTTACCAACTTGCCCGCTGAGGTGCTGCTGCAGCTGGAAAACTACCTGGAAGCCACCCCCAGGGTAGCCGGAAAAACTTTGTCATTACTGATACTCAACAATGCCATTGAATACGAAGAACCTATTCTGTACCCACAGGAAGATATGCTGCCCAAGACAGACCCGGCTTCCGGTCCCGATGAGTTCATGATGCCTGATATAGAGAGCGAACTCCGCTTCGGTCTTTATCCTAATCCTTCCAGGGATTACCTCACTTTGGACTGGTGTATTGAATCGCCACGTTTGGCCCAGTCTGGAAAGATTGAATTCCGTAATTCCACAGGTGTACTGGTACATACTTTGGCAACCCACATCCCCTGCAACCAGCAGATACTCCCCCTTGACGGTTGGAAAAGCGGCACCTACACTGCCACCCTCACCCTCAACAACCAGTTGCGCAAATCCATTTCATTTGTGGTAGCTAAATAAGCTTTTTATTAACATACCGGGAACCCATAAGGGTTTCCGGGATGTTTTTCCCCTGGAAAGATTTAATCCATTGTATGCATTATATGTATCGAAATTACCGCCTCAACCCCGGGTTTAGAAGAAGCGAAGGTTGTGAGAGTTGAGGATTTCGGTTGATTACCACTCTCAAATGCCATCGCTATTCAGGGTCTCCGACCCTGTCGCTGGCACATAATCCGGTGCAATACACCCCGGGCCAGCGGTCCGGCATAGCGATAGAAAATGGTTGTCGGTAAGTTGTTGGGGCGCTGCGAAAGCATTTTAAACATAGAAAATGGGAGCTGACAGCGCCCTTCGACCAGCTAAGGGACCACATTTTTCGGTGGTTGAGCAGTTCGACATGCTCACTGTAACACCTATCGAAACCACAGCTGCTGTTCATGTCCCTTCGACAGGCTCAGGGTCCGGTATTCAGGTGGTTTTCAAGCTATTTTAAAATCTCCATCCTGCAATTCAACATTAAAATTCACCTTTGCTTTTAAGGCGCTAAAGACTTTCAAAATTGTCGCTATGGTTACATTTTTTGCATTTTTCTCTATCCTGGAAATCTGTGATTTTTGAACGCCAATCATTTCGCCCAGTTCCGTTTGTGTGAGCTGTCTTTCCTTGCGTGTTTGCCTTATCATTTCACCCAAAAGGTCAAGTCTCAACTCATATTCGTACTTATCCCTTTTTTCTGTACCAACTTTCCCAAGGTGTTTGTCTTTGAGCTGGTCAAGAGAATAGATTTTTATTTTTTTAGACTTTTCCATGGTATTTTATTTTTTGTTCTTCTGTTCAAAATAGAGTTTCATTATCACCCGTGCCTTTTCAAATTCCTTCTTAGGCACTTTGTCGGTTTTCTTAATGATTCCGTGTGTAGCGATAACCAAGGTTTCAGTATTGTCTTCTTTATCCCAAAAAGCAAAAATTCGAAATTGCAGATTTGAATATTTCGTGCGGAACTCCCAGATATCAGTTTCTAATTTCTTAAAAAGCTCAGGGTCATTCACATACCTTGATTTATCAATGTTATAAATAATTTTATTCTTAACTTTTTCATCCAAAGCATCAAAGAACTCCCACACTTCTTCAAGCAAAATAATATCGAACTTTTGTTGCATTAGTCACTCTTTTTATTCAATCAAAGGTAGTCAAATGTTCTATTATATGGAAACTTATCCATCAGTATTTTATTTAACATTATGTTGAAAAATAATCCATCCCACTCAAATATTCACATTTCCCTTACATCTCACTAAACTACTTTTTTACAGATTTTTTCCTTACCTTAGTGTGACTTTGAAACAAATTTCAAAACACATTTGTTGATATCTGTAAATTATCAAAACACATTTCCCTTATGTCGAAATCACCCGTTTATCAAACCCAAAATCACATTCGCATTGTTGCAGCCACTTCGTTATTTGATGGGCACGATGCTTCCATCAATATCATGCGGCGCATTTTTCAGTCGGCAGGCGCCGAAGTCATCCACCTGGGGCACAACCGATCGGTGCAGGAAATTGTCCATTGCGCCATACAGGAAGATGCCCAGGCCATTGCCGTCACCTCCTACCAGGGAGGTCACCTGGAGTTTTTCAAATACATGTACGATATGCTGCAGGAAAATGGGTGCGGCCATATCAAAATTTTTGGTGGCGGTGGCGGGGTGATCCTGCCCGATGAAATCGAAGAACTGCACCAATATGGCATTACACAAATTTTCTCACCCGATGATGGGCGAAAGATGGGATTGCTGGGGATGATCCATGAAGTAATGAAACAGGCAGACTTCCCACGGGGAAAGGAGATGCAGTTTTCAACCCAAAAAATCAAAAACAAAGACCATAAAACCCTGGCAGAAACCATTTCCGCCATTGAAAATTACCCAAAGGAGAGTCTTCCCAAACTAAAAACAGACCTTGAAAAAGGAGAAAAGTCCAGAGTTCCGGTATTGGGCATCACGGGCACCGGCGGGGCGGGAAAGTCATCGCTGGTGGATGAATTTATCCGCAGGTTTTTGCAGGCATTTCCCGAGAAACACATTGCGATAGTGTGTGTGGACCCTACCAAAAGAAAAAGCGGCGGTGCACTGCTGGGCGACAGAATCAGGATGAATGCCATTGACAGCGAACGCGTATTCATGCGATCCATGGCAACCCGCCAGACCAAGCTTTCTCTGTCGGCACACGTGAAGCACGTAACCCACCTGCTGAAGCTGGCAGGTTTCGATTTGATAATTATCGAAACATCGGGAATCGGCCAGTCTGATACCGAGATAGTGGACCACAGCGACCTGGCCATGTACGTGATGACACCCGAATACGGTGCAGCTTCGCAACTGGAGAAAATCGACATGCTGGAATTTGCCGATATCATCGCCCTGAACAAGTTTGAGAAAAAAGGGGGAATGGATGCCCTGAGAGATGTAAAAAAGCAATACCAGCGCAATCATCTGCTTTTTGAGCAACCCCTTGAAGAGATGCCTGTTTACGGCACCATCGCCTCTCAATTCAACGATCCGGGGGTCAACCAGTTGTTCAATGCCATTATCAGCGCTTTGAATGAAAAACTCAAAATAAAATTCAAACCCCTCAAAAAACTTGTGGAGAGCCTGCCGGAAAAAATCCATATCATCCCTCCGGCCAGGGTGCGATACCTGGCAGAGATTGCCGAAACGGTGCGCGATTATAACCTTCAGGCCGAAGAACAGAGCGAACTGGCCCAGCAGCTTTACAGCATCCACAAATCGATGGAAATGTTCAGAGATGAAGATGAGGCAGCCAACCGTGAATTGATTGAAAAATTACAGGAAAAATACAAAACCCTCAATGGACGAATCCGGCCTGAGAGTCTTGCAATTCTTGAGAACTGGGACAAAAAAGTTCAGACATACAAAGATGAATATTATGTTTTCAAGGTAAGGGACAAGGAGATAAAAGTAAAAACCCACACCACCACCCTTTCGCACCTGGAGATTCCTAAAATTACCACACCCCGTTACAAAGGGTGGGGCGACATACTGAAGTGGAACCTCAAAGAGAATGTCCCCGGGGAGTTTCCGTTTACGGCAGGGGTATTTCCATTCAAACGGGAGGGTGAAGATCCCACGCGGATGTTTGCCGGTGAAGGGGGGCCCGAAAGGACCAACAAGCGCTTTCATTATCTTTCCAAAGGGCTTCCGGCCAAACGGCTGTCCACCGCTTTTGATTCGGTGACTCTTTATGGCAACGATCCCGACCTAAGGCCCGATATCTATGGAAAAATCGGTAACTCGGGCGTTTCCATCTGCTGCCTCGACGATGCCAAGAAGCTCTATTCCGGTTTCAACCTTGCCGACCCCTCCACCTCTGTATCCATGACCATCAATGGTCCTGCCCCCATGCTGGTGGGATATTTTCTCAATGCGGCCATCGATCAGCAGTGTGAAATCTACATCAAAGAAAACGGACTTGAAAAGGAAGTATCCCGGAAAATAAAAAAGATTTTTGACAAGAAGAAGGTCGAACAGCCCACCTACCAGGGGATTCTTCCTGAAGGGAATGACGGACTTGGATTAATGCTGCTGGGCGTTACCGGCGACCAGGTATTGCCTGCCGAAGTGTACGAAAAAATAAAAATGGACACCCTGAATGTGGTAAGGGGAACCGTTCAGGCCGATATTCTGAAAGAAGACCAGGGGCAGAACACCTGTATTTTCTCCACGGACTTTGCCCTGAAGCTTATGGGCGACATCCAGGAGTATTTCATTGAAAAGAACGTGCGCAACTTTTACTCGGTATCCATTTCCGGCTATCATATTGCCGAGGCCGGTGCCAATCCCATCAGCCAGCTGGCATTTACCCTGGCCAATGGTTTCACTTACGTGGAATATTACCTTTCGCGCGGCATGGACATTGATAAATTTGCTCCCAACCTCTCCTTCTTTTTCTCCAATGGTATCGACATTGAGTTTTCGGTAATTGGCCGTGTGGCGCGAACGATCTGGGCCAAAGTCATCCGCGACAAGTACAGGGGGAATGCCCGTTCGCAACAATTGAAATACCATGTACAAACCTCAGGACGTTCGTTGCACGCCCAGGAGATTGGTTTCAACGACATCCGCACGACGTTGCAGGCGCTCTATGCCATTTACGACAACTGCAATTCACTGCACACCAATGCTGCTGACGAAGCCATCACCACTCCCACCGAAGATTCGGTGCGCAGGGCCATGGCCATTCAGCTGATCATCAACCATGAGCTGGGGCTGGCCAAAAACCAGAACCCGCTGCAGGGTTCCTTTATCATTGAAGAACTTACCGATTTGGTGGAAGAAGCGGTGATGCTGGAGTTTGATCGTATTTCGGAAAGGGGCGGCGTGCTGGGTGCCATGGAGACGGCTTACCAGCGGAACAAGATACAGGACGAATCGCTGTACTACGAACACATGAAACACTCCGGGAAACTGCCCATTATGGGGGTAAACACTTTCCTTTCTTCCGAAGGATCGCCCACCATGGTTCCTGAGGAGGTGATTCGTTCAACGGAAACAGAAAAGAAATACCAGATCCGCATGTCTGAAAACCTTTACAAACTGCACGGCGATAGTCAGAAAGGGTTGATTGATGAATTGGCGGTCGCAGCAAAAAAGAACCAGAATATTTTCACGTCTTTAATGGAAGCTACCAAATATTGCTCGCTGGGACAAATTACCCAGGCTTTGTATGATATTGGTGGACAGTATCGGAGGAATATGTAGAGGTGCTTGCAAGAAAACGCCAATTGCTGCGTTGGGCTTGTCTTCAAAACAGTCATTTACGAAAAGTAAACTCCTGTTTTTCACCCATCGCCCGCCTTGCACTTGACGTTTTCTTTATCAAGCACACGCATAATTCATGAGTTTTCTCACTGACACAATGTAGGTTTTAGTTTCCTGTTTCTCCCGGCCAACCGTCCGTTTTGAAAGCCGGATTTTGGGCACTTGCAGTACCCAAATCAGGAATACACTTTTACGTCGATTTCATTTCGCAGCACCATGTATCCG
>RECE01000376.1 GCA_007694165.1 Bacteroidota bacterium | reverse complement strand
CATCAGAAAATCAATTAGTTAAGTAATTGGCCTGATGGAACTTGCATGTCCGGGCCTTTTTATTTCCTTTTGAGTGCGCAGTGTTCATGCAAGTTTCATTACTTTAGATGATGTATTTCCGGTGATGAATTTACGTAAATCAATGTAAAGCAGAAATTATTTAAACACCAATCATGCTACACACATCCTATATAGAACTCAACAAGGACGCCCTCAACAACAATATCCAGTTTCTGAAAAAAAGAATGGGCAGCCATGCCCAATACTCGATGGTTGTAAAAGCCAATGCCTATGGGCATGGAATTGAAGAACTTCTGCCATTGGTAGAGGACTGCGGCGTAAGTCATTATTCTGTTTTTAGTATAGCCGAAGCCATACGTGTACACGATATCAAAAAAGAGTCCTGTGAGTTGATGATAATGGGATTTATCGACGATGATTACCTGGAATGGGCCATTGAAAAAGATGTTTCCTTTTTTGTTTTTACCATTGAAAGACTTCGTCAAGTGATTGAAGTGTCGCGAAAAATGAATAAACCTGCAAGGATTCATATTGAGCTGGAAACAGGAATGTATCGCACCGGGTTTTGTGAAGATCAGCTGGAAGAAGTATCTGCCCTGCTCAAAAAACATTCTGCAAAGCTTTTGCTTGAAGGCATATGCTCTCATATGGCAGGTGCAGAAAGTGTTGTCAACCACCAGCGTATTCTCGAACAAATAGATGCTTTTAATAAACTTTGCAGCTGGTTTCATGCCGAAGGATTTCAACCCAGGTATCGCCATCTGGCCTGCTCGGCTGGCGTGTTAAATTATCCTGATTCAGTAATGGACATGGCCCGGATAGGCATTTCAAGTTATGGTTTCTGGCCCAGCGAAGAAATGAAAATGATGCATCTGAAAGAGGTAGGTTTTGATGAAAATCCCCTCCAAAGAGTGCTTTCATGGAAAAGCGTTATCATGAGCATAAACAATGTTCCCAAAGGAAAATATGTGAGCTACGGAAAAAGTTTCATGACCAACCGAAAAAGCAAAATTGCCACAATTCCGGTGGGGTATGGCTACGGTTTTAGTCGCAAACTCAGCAATAACGGGCACGTACTGGTAGATGGCAAAAGGGTAAGGGTGATTGGCAGCGTAAATATGAATATGGCAGTGTTGGATGTTACAGATATTGAAAATATAAAAGTGGGCGACAGCGTGGTGCTTATCGGTGAGCAGGGAGATGAAAGCATTTCAGTAGAATCATTCAGCGATATGAATAACAGCATGAACTATGAATTATTGACCCGGCTTCCGCATCATATACCCAGGAGAGAGGCATGATGGAAGCCATGCATATTCTGACACCTCAGCTTGTTAGCAGAGCGTTGTTTTTTTTGGGTTTAAGGGGATGTGTTTTAAATTTCTTTCTCTTCATGTTACTGGCAGAAGAGTAATCCAACTGTTTCTGAATAGCTCATACAAACAAAAACACAGGCTATGTATCCTGTTTTGTAATCAGGGGCAGGATAATTCAACTTATCCTGCCCCGATGATTAGTATGGATTAGACTTTGTCTGAAGCTCGTTAATTTTTGATCAGTTTATGTATTACGCGATTGTTTCCATCAATTATGGCTACCAGATATATGCCCGGTTGCAATGATGATGTATCGATCTGCATTTTGCCGGTAATCTGTCCGGCAAATACTTCTTGCCCGGTAATGCTCAATACAAGTATTTTCAGCGTTTCATTTGTGCCTGTTTCAACAGTAAGTACATTGGATACAGGGTTGGGCACTGCAAATGAACCGGTTATAAAAAGTTCTCTGGCAGTGATATCGCCGGTAAGAGCAGGCGGTGTAAAAAGCATAATTTGCAATGGCATCTCCGGTGATGGACATGCTATGGATTACCGGTACCTGCATTGACAACCGTGAGGGCTTTAGGAATAAGGCAGTCAGTCAGCCAGCCAGGGATTTTCTATAAGGCTTCTTTAATAAATCACACTTTATGTATCAATAATGTGAAAATTATCACATTATTGGCACATAAGTTGTGATGAATTTTTATCTTTGTTGAAAATTTGCTTCATTATGGAGATAAATAGAAATATCATAGAACCACTAATTAAGTGGAAGGAGAGAAGATTTCGTAATCCTCTTATTGTTCAGGGAGCGAGGCAAGTTGGTAAAACATTTATATTAAAATCTTTTGGCCAAAAGTACTTTGATTCCACAGCATATTTTAATTTTGAAAAAAACCCACAATTATCGCAGTTTTTTCAACAAGCTAAAGAACCCAAAAGAATAATCGAAAATTTATCAATTCTCCATGGATCCAAAATTAGTCCTGGCAGTAGTCTAATTATATTTGATGAAATACAGGAAAATAATGATGCTTTGAATGCATTAAAATATTTTAGTGAGGAGGCTCCGGAATATCATATAGTTTGTGCCGGTTCTCTATTAGGTGTAGCACTTAGCAGAGGAATGTCATTTCCTGTGGGTAAAGTGGATTTTTTAAATCTATATCCTGTAAGTTTTAGTGAGTTTCTTAGTACTGCGGATCCTAATATGTTTTCATATATAAATAGCATTGAAAAAATTGAAGCTATTCCGGATATTTTTTTTGAAAGAATTTTGGAGAAATTCAAACAATACTGCATATCAGGAGGTATGCCTCAATCAATTATCTCCCTGTTAAATGAAGGAGTGAACTTATGTGAGAACGTATTATTAAATATTATAAATTCATATAAGCTTGATTTTTCAAAGCATGTCGAAAATAAAGATATACAGAAAATAAACTATATATGGGAGTCTTTACCATCACAGCTTTCCAGAGAGAATAAAAAGTTTATTTTTAAGACTGTTAAAACCGGAGCCAGAGCAAGGGAGTACGAAGATTCATTGTCATGGCTGGTAAATGCAGGATTGATATATAAAGTATATAAGTCTGAAAAAGTTGGGTTACCTTTATCTTCCTATGATGATTTATCTGCTTTTAAAGTATATGCAAACGATATTGGCATCCTTAGAAGGCTATCTAATCTAAAACCTTCTGTTTTAGCTGATGGAAATCGAATTTTCTCTGAGTTTAAAGGAGCTTTAACAGAAAATTATATTCTTCAAAGTTTAATTTGTCAATTTGAAGAAGTCCCACGCTATTGGACCTCAGGGAATAAAGCAGAAGTTGATTTTTTGTTACAGATTGAGAATGAAATAATTCCGGTTGAAGTTAAGTCAAACCTTAATGTGAAAAGTAAAAGCTTGTTTTATTATCGTGAGAAATATAAGCCTTCGATATGTTTGCGATACTCCTTAAATAATCTGCAATATGCTCATGGCATAATAAATATTCCCTTATTTTTAAGTGATTTTACCAAGAGGCTTGTTTAGCAATTCACAATAAACCGATACGGGGAAGGGGACAAAAAATGTTAGTACCATTTTTGATGCCGGTACCTCATGTCGCTCAAAGCTCCAGATAAATTTTGCTGCTTGAGCAGGTCAAGAAATATACATAAAAACAGAGCCGTTTTTTAATGCCGGATCACGCTGGGACGATTGGTTATCTGGTGTTTTATTCCGTTCAACTTATTTCTTTTCTTTTCTTTTGAATTGTTTCCATAAGATGGTTCCAGGATTTGGTAAAAGATTCAGCCCCTTCACTTTGTAGTTGTTCGGCCAAAACTAAATGATTGATAGAACAAGCCATCATTTTGTAAAAAATTACCTCTGCTCCCGAATCGGTTCTGCTCATAAGTTTATCTGCTTCGCCATGGTCGGCAAAGGCATGCAAGGTTTGTTCAGGCATGGTGTTTATCGTATAAGGGGCCACCAACTCTTTTACATATAAGATATCAGAAGCTTTCGGGTCTTTTGTTCCTGTGCTTGCCCAAAGCAAACGTTGCGGAAATACGCCCTGGTTCATAAGTTTTTGTACCGGGGCAGATTGCAAAAATTTCAAATAGGCTACATATGTTTTTTGCATAACGGCAATTCCTACATTGTTTCTCAGGGCTTTCGATACTTTATCTTCTACAGCCTTATCCCACCGGCTTACAAATACGGATGCTACAGATTTCACATCCGGGTTCAATCCTTTTTCGGCCCTTGCTTCCACACCTTTCAACCAGGCTTTGGCTGCATTGATATACTGATCAGCAGAAAAAAGCAGGGTGATATTTACCGGTATTCCTTCTTCAATAACTTTTTCTACGGCGGGTAATCCTTCAGGTGTACCGGGTATTTTTATAAATACATTGGGCCGGTTTACTTTTGCATGTATTTTTTTTGCTGCCTGAATAGTACTTTCTGTATCGTAGGCCAGCAAAGGTGAAACTTCAATGGAGACAAAACCATCAAGCCCATTGGTTCTTTTAAAGACAGGAAGAAATAAATCGGCTGCCCGCTGAATATCATCTATAGCCAGGGTAAAAAATACTTCTTCATCAGACAATCCGTTTTTACCTGCTTCTTTTATGGCGTTATCATAATCATCAGACCCTGCTATGGCATTGTCGAAAATGGTTGGATTGGATGTAAGTCCTGTAATACCCAAATCAGTGATGTATTTTTCCAGGGTCCCGTCGTCAAGAATCTTTCGCGTAATATTATCCAGCCAGAGGCTTACGCCTTGTTGATACAATTTTTGTGTGTTCTCGTTCATGTCTTTGTGTTTTTTAGTTTGTTTTTTGAGTCTAATCCGAAGACTCGTTTGCGGTAATTGGCTTCGCCAAACTTCGGTTCCTGGACAATTGACAATTCTTAACCAGCATACTGAAGCATTATCATTTTAAACTCCTTTAGAAGTGAAATGTTTATATTCGAGAAGCTTAGCCGGTAAAAATTGAAAAGAAATACCATTGATCTGTATTTTTTATTGAAACCATGGTCGGATAAATGGGCTTTCCTTATAAAGAGAATGATAACCCAGGAGAGAAAGTGGCCGTTTTTTTAATTGCCTTCAATATGCTTTGAAAAGCTGTAAATATTGACGCAATTCATGAGTTGTTACCGTATTGGTGACAACAGGTTAACATCCAGCATAAAAAAACAAATTGAACATTGTGCCCCTCTCATTTGTAAATCATTAAAAGGTATCATTATGAATTATTTGAAAAAAATATTGTTCGCTCTACCTCTGTTTGGTGCCCTATTGGGTTCTGCCCAGGATTTATCGAAGCACAAATGGGAAAACAGACTGATTTTGTTAATAACTGACGATGAAAACAACTCCACTTTTAAGTCCCAGATAGTTGAATTCAGGAAGGACCTGACCGGCTTAAATGAAAGAAAATTAATCATTTACCAGGTAATGCCAGGGGAATACAAAACCGGATTGAATGGTGAGACCAAAATCAAATCTTCGCGTTTGTACAAAGATTACAAAAAATCCGATGCGGGATTTGAAGTTGTTTTACTGGGCCTGGATGGTGGAGTAAAGCTACAGCAAAATGAATTGCTGTCATTAGAAAAATTATATGCCACCATTGATGCTATGCCAATGAGGCGCAGAGAGATAGAGAGAAAATAGCAGGGCTTTGCTACAGATTTCTGGTAAAGGTAAGTCTCTCAACATCCTGCCATGTTTCCCCGTGATCTTCAGACCGTTTCCTTACCATTACAATAGTATTCCTGTCATTAAAATCAAAAGAAACCTGCATTCCAGGCTGAGGTTGTGCCCCGGTCATTTCGCCGGTTGCGACGTCATGATTTTCAAACACCAGTATCCCTTCAGCCAGGGTTCCTTTATACAACACAACGGTCGAATAGAATTCATCAAATAGTGTCAGCTGATATTCCTCATTCCTTCGGCTATAATTGATAGTATAGGTTGAAATTACAGGGAAGGTAATCTCATAGGATATATTGCCCTGTAACAAATTACCCGGTAAGTAATCAAAAGCACATTCAACATTGTCAAATATGCGCCAGTTGCCAGCTCGGGTCATATACTCCACCTGAACATCCCAGCTTCCGGTCATCCGGGTTAGCTTTTCCATATGTGGGCAGGGAGGCATTGAAAAAATCTTATCATCGGTTACAGGATTGACAGTGATCTCATCTATTTCAGTAATGGTATGCCTTGTGCTGTAGGTATTCTCAATAAAATGGGGTAGTATCAGTCCGTTAACTTCCCTGTAGTCGTCGTAGAAAGTTTCAGCCTCTGCAGGCGCTGCAAAATCTACCCATCTTGTAACTGACTTGTGGGCAAGATAAGTTTCTGCATTGAGATACCACTTTTCAGTTGTCATTCCGGGTCTGGTAAGTGACAAAACATACATATCCATCCCGTCCACAAACTCATTCTCAAGCAACTCCAAAGAGAAACTTCTTTCTTTCCAGCGGTAAAAGGGGCTGAATAATTCGGCTTTTTGCATATATACATGCCTTTCAGCAGAGTTGATCTTCCGGGGAAAGTCAAATCCCTGCCAGGGATCGATGGTCCAGAATATATTTCCGTCATATCCTTCCAGTATCCTGTTTTTACCCAGATGATAGTCTTTGTAGACTTTTCCGGTTCGTGTCTTGATCATATGAAATTCCTGCCTTTCACTGAAACCCGTAAAATGCCCATTCAACTCCAGCGCGTCGACCATTGACCAGTTTTGATAACCACCATGGGCCTCTATATGCCTTGAAATGATCTCTTCAAGTTTCTTGTTTTCTGCTGATGAATTTTCGTTCCCCTGAACGACGAATATTGATAGAATTATCAATAATAACGGGTAGACCTTCTTTTCCATAATGTTTTTTGGATTTGACTCAAATGCACTATTATTCTAAAAATATTTATCCGGAAATAAAAACTCATCCTCCAAGGTCTGCAGGTTCCATAATCTGGTAAATGGAAAGTCGGGTATGATTTCTCAGAAATAAACGACCTTTGGAAAAAGAAGGAGCCGTCCATGAACGACCTTCAAGAGCTTCCGTTGTACTAATCTCACGATATTCTTCGGGTGTGGCTTCCACCACAGTAAGGACACCCAGATCTGAAAGTACAAACAAACGGTCATTTACAAGAATCAGACTTCCTTTGCCAAAACCACGTTTCAACCATATTCGCTGACCTGTTGTGGCATCAATACACTGAAGGGTGGCCACATTAAAACCATAAATGTACCCATCCCGGTAGCAGGATGAGCTCCAGTCGTTGCGCATCAACGATGATCTCATCACCTCTTCAGGACCTTCATCATTAATCCTGACAATAAAACTTCCGGCATGATTGGCAGCAGATACAAAAAGCAGATCGGGTTCGATAAAAAGAGGTATAGCCATGGGTGAGCGAATAGGCATGGCATAGGACCATAGGGAATCACCATCGGTACTTAAAGAATTAAGAGTTGGACCATTGGTGAAAATCAACTGATGTTTGCCATTGATTTTGATCATAACAGGAGAATTGTAAGCAGAATTGGCATTACCTGCATTCCATCGGAGGTTTCCGTCTGCTTTTGAGAATGCAGCGAAGCCATGATTGTCAGTTCCTCCTAACTCCATAATTACCAAATCCTGATACAACAAGGGTGATGTAGAGTATCCCCACCGGGGGATCGTACTACCGTACTGGCTGGTAAAATCAACTTCCCACATTACTTCTCCGCCGGATCTTGCAACTGCCACCAGTTTGCCTGAAGCGCTTAAGCAGAAGACCGCTTCATCATCTACAGCCGGAGTAGAACGTGGTCCGTCGCCCCAGTCATCTACATCAATAAAGACTGTATCAACAGGGGTTTTCCAAAGGATCTCACCATTCAACGAATTCATGGCTACCAGGATTTCATGGCCGGTAATACTGTCTGTCATTTCGGCCATCATCAGATAAATTATATCATCTGCAATAACCACTTCAGAAAAACCAGATCCGATCTCTTTATTCCATAACATGACCGGGTCGATCCATCTCATTGTGCTTTCAGGAATATTTACACTACCATTCCGGCTTTCACCACGAAATTGATCCCAGTTATTTTGAGAGAATCCGTAACTGAAGGAGAATATTATCAGTAGGAAGGAAATTAACAAGGAACTTATTCTGCTTGAAAAAAAATTGCTGACCTTTAAGAAAAAATTTGAGGGGATTGAATTCACCATAATGCCGGGGTATTTAGGATTTAATTATACGAATTTGATCAAATCCTGTACCCTTACATTCAAACAGCTGATTCAATGCATTTTGGTAAGCATTGTATTGATTAAATTATGTCCGTACGTGAACAGGTGTGTTCGCATATGAACAACCAGGGAGGAGTGGCTGAATGACAAGACTCTCTTTTTTCTTCCATCTGGATTTTTTGCAGCGAATATATAAGAGTTTATGGAGAGCCCTTCGTGGGTTAAGAAGTAACCCTTATACTGGCATTGTTTAGCATGCCATCCGGGATTAACTTACTATGGGAGCAGGTTTTATAACAAACCCGCTGCCCCCTCATCCAGCAACCAGAAAAGGTTTTTGCTTTTGGGCATTACTTTGGAAGCAGGCAATTTTTTATAGCCTTCCTGCTTTTTTATTATCCGGGCAACCATTTCGGCTTTGGATGAGCCGGTAACCAGGAAAAAAACATTTTGAGCGTTATTGATAACTCTTCCGGTTGCTGTAATTCGTTTCTGGCCGGTATAAGGATTATTGGTTGCAGCAAACAGGCTTTCACTTTCGAAAAGGGTAATGTCTGGCGGGAAAATGGATGCCGTATGGCCATCTTCTCCCAGTCCGAGCAGTACCATGTCAAATACCGGATTGTCTTTGTGTTTGGGCAAAAGGCCTGAAACCAAAGTGCTGTATCTTTCGGCCTCTGCTATGGGATCATTCTCCCCTTTGATTCTGAAAATGTTGGAAGATTCCAGAGGGATATTGACCAGTAAGCTATCCAAAGTCATTTTGTAATTGCTTTCTTCATGGTTGGGAGGTACGCATCTTTCATCTCCCCAGAACAGGCAGATATTGTTCCAGTGAATGGAGTCTACGGCATATTGGGATATGTATTGAAAAATTGCCTTCGGGGTTGAACCTCCGGACAAAGCTACCGAGACTTGTTTGCCTTCAGAAACGGAGTGTGAGAGCTCTGCCAGTTTTTGGGCAAAGAATGCTGAAAGCTCATCAATGTTCGGGAAGATATGTATATTTTTCATGTGGTTGTAATTTGTAATTTCCTTATATTGTGGTGTTTATGCTTTTTATGGGAATTTAATAATGTCAGCACTACGCGCCTTTGGGTTTGAGGTTGCAATTGATTTCTACCATAATGTCAGCGCTACGCGCCTTTTGCTATCTGCATTGTCGTTTTATTTCCTCAATAATCATCCCCGTAGGTGCGAAAAGAATTGTCATGGCCCGGTTCATAAAGCACAATAATTATCATCTCCGGTAAGTGCAGCACAGGGGTATCTCCATCCCATGTCTGCCTCTTCTATCAGTTCATCTGCAACATCAGGGCCCCAGGTTCCGGCCGGGTAACCGTGCAGGGGGATGCCGGCATTGTTTTTCCAGGCCTCAAGCACGGGCTGAATAAATTTCCATGCGGCGAAAACAGCATCTATGCGGGCATATAAAGTTGAATCGCCAATCATAGCATCCAGCAACAATCGTTCGTAAGCGTCAGGAATACGCACATCAGAGAGATCGTTATAGTGAAAATCCATGCTTACATTTTGCACATTAAAACCTGCACCGGGCGTTTTCATCCCGAATTTTAACAGGATGCCTTCGTCGGGCTGTATTCGTATAATAAGCTGATTGCATGATTTGCAACCTTCCTGCTTTGCAAAAAGATAATGTGGAGTAGGCTTAAAATGGATAACAACTTC
>RECE01000375.1 GCA_007694165.1 Bacteroidota bacterium | reverse complement strand
ACCCTTTTCCCTGCATTTTGCAATCAGATTTTCCGGGGCAGCCTGGTCGGTAATGATGGTATCTACCCGCTCCAGTCCGCAGATGCGACCAAAACCTTTCCTGCCGAACTTAGAAGAATCGGCAACTATGATTACTTTGGTGGCTGCATTGATCATCACCTGGTTGAGGGAAGCCTCCATGGCATTGGTGGTGGTAAGTCCGTATTCCGGATCAATGCCATCGACCCCCAAAAACAAGCGGTTGCTGTTGAATCCCTGCAGCATTTTTTCGGCATGGGGCCCCACCACTGATGATGAGCTTTTTCTTATCATGCCTCCCAGCTGAATGACTTCAATATCAGGGATAAGGGCAAGATTTTGAGACGCTATTATGGAAGCTGAAATTACGGTAAGACCTTGCACTGTTGTTATTTGCCGGCTCAGCTCATTGATGGTAGTGCCCGAAGCAAATATCACACTGTCGTATGGCTCAATCAAGGATGCTGCCTTCCTGGCAATGCGTTGCTTTTGCTCTACCTGGATTTTTTCCTTCTCGTTTACATGCCTGTCGGCAATGTAGGGATCTTGTGGAGCAGCACTTCCATGGGTGCGAAACAAAAGTTTTCGATCCTCAAGAAGTTTCAAATCCTTTCGTATTGTAACGGAACTTACTTTCAGTTCCTTGCTCAATTCAGCAACACTGACGTGTCCCTTCGCCTTTAAACTGTTGAGAATGTGTTGATGCCGTTCAGCAATGCTCAGTACCATATCGCTTTGTTTTTGAGTTTCAAACCTACACATTTTTTTTGAAACAGCGAAAAAAAATAGGAGTAAATTTCAAGATACGATCCCTGACTAGAAATAGCTTACAGCAATTGTTTTGGGTTTAGTTTAGAATCAGTCTAAATATAAATTAGTCAAAAAAGAAAGAAAACGAAAGAAAAAAGCTTTCAAAAGCTTGCGTATTAATTTTTTTTATGGTAATATTGCATCGTGAATAACTTCACAATATTATTTCTCAAGCCAAAAACCCAAAACCCAAAACTATCATGCATCGCGAAAAAAATTTACAACAAGCAGAGCAGTTTAAAGACATCTATGATTTTATTGTCATAGGCGGAGGAGCCACAGGAGTTGGTATCGCACTGGAAGCTTCCACAAGAGGGTATACCACCCTGTTATTGGAAAAGTCTGATTTTACCAAATCCACTTCCAGCAAAAGCACCAAGCTGTTGCACGGAGGCGTCCGGTATCTTGCACAAGGGGATGTTGCCCTGGTGCGTGAAGCCTGTGTGGAAAGAGGCCGTTTGCTGAAAAACGCTCCCCATCTTACCAAAAACCAGGCATTTGTCATTCCTACCTTCGGCTGGTTTGATGAGCTGAAATTTACCGTAGGATTAAAAATGTATGACCTGCTGGCAGGTACATACAGCATTGGCCGTTCGCACAGGGTTTCCAAAAAGAAGGCACTGGAGAAAATTCCGACCATGAAACCTGACATCATTACTGCCGGGGTCATCTACCATGATGGTCAGTTTGACGACAGCCGTTTGGCCGTAAATGTATTGCAGTCTGCCTCCGAACATGGAGCCCATATTCTTAATTATACCAGCGTAAAAAAACTCACCAAAGGAGATAATAACCTTGTAGATGGAGTTGTTTTTGAAGATTTGGAAACCGGAAAAGAATATACGGTCAAAGGGAAAGCAATTATCAATGCCACTGGGGTTTTTGCCGATTCGGTTTTGCAGATGGATAAGCCCGGTGCCGAAAAAACCATCCGGCCCAGCCAGGGAGTGCATGTGGTACTGGATAAATCCTTTTTGCCCGGTGATCACGCCATTATGATTCCCAAAACCGACGATGGCAGGGTGTTGTTTGCCGTTCCATGGCACAATAAAGTGGTTGTAGGAACCACCGACACCCCCGTTGACAATGCCTCTCTTGAGCCGGTAGCCCTGGAAGAAGAGATAAAGTTTATTCTCACCACGGCAGGTAAATACATGACCAAGGCTCCCAAACGCTCAGATGTGCTGAGCATTTTTGCCGGTCTCAGACCCCTTGCCGCGCCCAAGGCAGGAAGTTCCAAAACCAAAGAGATCTCACGCAGCCATAAAATTGTGGTATCCGATTCTCATCTCTTTACCATGGTGGGAGGGAAGTGGACTACCTTCCGGCGCATGGCACAGGACATGGTTGAAAAAGTAGAAAAAGTGAAGAGCTGGCAGAAAACCGAATCCAAAACCAAAAAATTAAAAATCCACGGCTACAAAAAAGATGTTGACCTGAATGACCCCTTGTATGTATATGGAACCGATAAGGAAAAGATGCTGGAACTGGCACAAAAAGAACAGGGGCTTGATGAATTGCTCAGCGAATCGCTTCAACTCATAAAAGCCCAGGTGGTATGGGCGGTAAGGGAAGAGATGGCCCGCACCCTGGAAGATGTGCTGGCCCGCCGCATACGGTGTTTGTTTCTTGATGCACCCGAAACCATGCGCATTGCTCCGGTAGTTGCCTCCATTGTTGCCAAAGAACTGGGCAAGGACAAAGCATGGGAAGAGAAACAGGTGGCAGATTTTCTGGCCATGGCCAACAACTATGTTTGCTGCGAACACCTCAAATCCAAATAAAATCCTACCTAAAGCCTTTTTCAAAAACCTTTATAAAATCACACACATGGAAAAATTTATTTTAGCATTAGATCAGGGAACTACCAGCTCACGCGCTTTGCTTTTCGATAAGGCAGGAAACATTCGCTCGGTAGCACAAAAAGAATTTCAACAGATTTTCCCCAAGCCAGGCTGGGTAGAGCATGATCCCAACGAAATCTGGTCATCGCAGGTATCTGTAGCAGCAGAAGCCATGTCCAAAATGGGCATTAACGGAACCTACGTTGCCGGTATTGGCATCACCAACCAGCGCGAAACCACCATCGTGTGGGACAAACGCACCGGCGAACCGGTCTACAACGCTATTGTCTGGCAGGACCGCCGCACATCGGGTTATTGCGATGAGCTGAAAAACAAAGGAATGGCCGAAACCATCCGTGAAAAGACAGGTCTTGTAATCGATGCCTACTTCAGTGGAACCAAAATCAAATGGATTCTTGACAATGTAGAAGGCGCCCGGGAGAAAGCCAATCGCGGAGAACTCGCTTTTGGCACGGTAGATAGCTGGCTCGTGTGGAAACTTACCCAGGGACGTACGCATATTACCGATGTTACCAATGCCAGCCGTACCATGTTGTACAATATCAAAAAACTGGACTGGGATGATGATATGCTCAAACTGATGGATATCCCCAAAACCATGATGCCCCAGGTAAAATCTTCCAGTGAAGTGTATGACCATACCAATACAACCTTCTTCGCATCCAAAGTGCCCATTGCAGGGATAGCCGGCGACCAGCAGGCTGCATTGTTCGGGCAGATGTGTACCGAAGAGGGAATGTCGAAAAATACTTACGGTACAGGCTGTTTTATGCTGCTCAATACCGGAGAAAAACCCTTTATTTCAAAAAACAACCTGGTTACCACCATCGCCTGGCAAATCAACGGAAAAACTACTTACGCACTGGAAGGAAGTATCTTTATTGGTGGTGCCGTAGTGCAGTGGTTGCGCGACGGACTGGGAATTATCAAGTCTTCAGCAGATGTGGAAGCCCTGGCACGTCAGGTGGAGGACAGTGGCGACCTGTTCTTTGTTCCCACCTTTACCGGCATGGGCGCTCCCTACTGGGATCAATACGCCAGGGGCCTGATGGTGGGTATCAGCAGAGGTACTACCCGTGCCCATATTGCCCGTGCAGCGCTGGAGGGTATTGCATTCCAGACCATGGATGTGCTCAACGTGATGCAGAAAGATACCGGCATGGAAGCTATTGAACTCCGTGTAGACGGTGGTGCATCGGCCAACAATCTGCTGATGCAGATCCAGGCCGATATTATCAACACCAAAGTGGTTCGACCAAAAGTCATTGAAACCACTGCATTGGGTGCCGCATACCTGGCGGGTCTGGCTACCGGATTCTGGGAAAGCCTCGATGAAATCAAACAGCAATGGCAACTGGATAAGAGTTTCGAACCCACCCTTTCTGCAGAGGAAACCAAAGTGCGCAGAGAAAAGTGGGCCGATGCAGTAAACCGTGCCAAATCCTGGACCAAAGAATAATCATTATTCGAATTTTGATGATTGCATATCAGGCAGATATTAATTCCTGAAAAGGAAATCTACTGATTGAAAGTCACTCCTGATAATCAGAGCAAAACAATCTTTGTATAGCTCTGCCTGGTATGCTGCATCCTTTTTTTTAAAAAAACATCAACCTTTCAAAAAAAAACTATCATGGACAGTGTTTTAATTTATGAAGTAATCGGCACAGCTATACTTATTATCATGGGTGGTGGCGTTGTGGCCAACTCGATCATGAAAAAATCAAAAGCAGAAGGCGCCGGTTGGGTCAACATAACTTTTGGCTGGGGACTCGGAGTTTTTATTGCGGTAATTGTAGCAGGCGACCATTCTGGTGCGCATATCAATCCTGCTGTATCTATTGGGCTGGCAGCTGCCGGCTTATTCCCCTGGGCCAGCGTGCCGGGGTATATCCTTGCCCAGATTCTTGGGGGCTTTATCGGGGGTTGTATTGTATATCTTTTCTTCAAAACCCATTTTGATGCCACGGACAACCCTGATGGTAAACTGGCTGTTTTTTCTACCATGCCCGCTATTCCCCATAAGTTCTACAACATGGTATCTGAAATCGTAGGGACGTTCATTTTGATTTATGTTATTTTTCACATTGCAGGTCCTTCTCTTGAAACCGCCACCGTAGAAGATGCTGTCATCGGGCTGGGCTCGCTGGGTGCATTGCCCGTAGCCTTGCTGGTGGTTGGTATTGGTATGTCACTGGGTGGCCCTACCGGTTATGCCATCAATCCTGCCCGTGACCTGGGGCCGCGTATCGCGCACTTTATCCTGCCCATCAAGGGAAAAGGGAGCAGTGGATGGCATTATGCATGGGTGCCTGTGCTGGGCCCGGTAATCGGCGCATTGCTGGCGGCAGGACTTTTCAATGTAATGAATTAACAATCAGAGTAAAACCTTACAGAAATGAAAAAGACTTTTAAAATACAACTGGCAACGCTGGCCATGATTCTCTTCTCAACGGCGATTTGGGCCCAGGGGCATTTCAACGTGAGCATGGATATAAAAAATATGCACTACTGGAGAGGCCTCAGGGTAAGTGACGGATTTGTAACCGCTCCCATGGTGGGGTATTATAACCAGGGATTTGCCGTATTTGCCTGGGGTGGTTTGTCGGTGGACGGGCAATACAAGGAAGTGTCGCAGATCGTCAGCTATACCACAGGCAATTTCAATATTACCCTGCTCGACATTTTTAATTTTACCGGGGCTCCCGATGCGGATTATTTTAACTTCAAGGCCGATGAAACCAATCACATCACAGATCTTTCCATCGCTTATGATTTTACGGATGATATCCCCCTTCGGTTAATGTTCGCCAGTGTTATTTATGGCAACGACCGCGACTCCAACGGAGATAACCGGTATTCAAGTTACCTGGAAGCTACACTGCCTTTTGTGCGTGAAACCTATGTGGTGTCTCCTTATGCTGCAGTAGGCTTTGCCCTCAACAGTGCCGACGACAATTCGCTCTATGGCGCCAATGCTTTCGACCTGGTAAATATCGGGTTGAGGGTCAGCCGTCCGGTTACCCTGGGAAGTTATACTTTGCCGGTTACCGGTACCGTGGGCTTCAATCCCTCACTCAAACAGGCTTCGGTTGAAATAGCCCTTTCTTTGTTCTGAGAAATGACTTTAAGATAATGTGCCGCGATGCACATGTTTTTGGTAGGACCCCGCAAGACTTTGTTTTTGCGGGGTTTCTTTCTATTGAAGTTGATATTTGCAGGTTCCCATTCTGAAAAGAAAGAAATCATGGCATTGTCGTTTTACATGTCAGCATTGTTTGTATTTTTACTTTACTCAAAAATCATTATATAATAGAATTTTGCTGCTATTGCGCTGACATTAACATCACCCTCAATCCCGGTTCCTTCCGGTCGCGGGACTTCGCTTCGCTTCGCCTCCATCCCGCATCCTTCCAGTCGCGGGACTGAGCTTCGCTCAGCCTCTTTCTCAATCATAACCTTATTTTTACTACCTTTGCGCCTTAAAAAAACACGTAAAAAAAGATGATGAGATCACATACATGCGGTGAGTTGAGAATCACCGATACCGGGAAAGAAGTGACCCTTTGTGGTTGGGTGCAACGTTCACGCGATTTGGGCGGAATGACGTTTGTAGATTTGCGCGACCGCTATGGCATTACCCAACTGGCTTTCAATATGGAGACCCATGCTGCACTGAGCGAGCAGGCACACGGTCTGGGACGCGAATTTGTTATCAGCGCCACCGGCCAGGTCATCGAACGCAGCAGCAAGAACAAGAAGAATCCTACGGGTGAAATAGAAATACTGGTGCAGGAGCTCAAAGTGCTCAACAAATCTGTTACACCTCCCTTTACCATCGAGGAAGAAACCGATGGGGGAGATGACCTGCGAATGAAATACCGCTACCTGGACATCCGCCGCAACAGCGTCCGCAAAAACCTGGAGCTGCGCCATAAAATGGCCATCGAAACAAGAAATTATCTCAATGAGTTCAATTTCATTGAGGTGGAAACCCCGGTTCTCATCAAATCTACCCCCGAGGGTGCCCGCGACTTCCTGGTGCCATCGCGCATGAATGCCGGACAGTTTTACGCGCTGCCCCAGTCACCGCAAACTTTCAAGCAGTTGCTGATGATTGCCGGCCTTGACCGTTACTTCCAGATTGTGAAGTGCTTCCGCGATGAAGATTTGCGTGCCGACCGCCAACCCGAATTCACCCAAATTGATTGCGAAATGTCGTTCGTTACCCGCGACGATGTGCTGGAAACCTTCGAAGGACTGGCACGCCACCTTTTCAAGGCAGTGAAAGGAATCGACAACATCACTTTCGACCGCATGGACTATGCCGATGCCATGAAATATTACGGCAGCGACAAACCCGATACCCGCTTCGGTATGCGTTTCGTGGAACTCAACGAACTGGCTCAAAACAAAGGGTTCAAAGTGTTTGACGATGCAGAGCTGGTGGTGGGCATCAATGCTCCCGGCTGTGCCGAATATACCCGTAAACAACTGGATGCACTTACCGAATGGGTGAAACGTCCGCAAATTGGTGCCACCGGCCTGGTGTATGTTAAGTGCAATGCTGACGGCAGTTTCAAATCCAGTATCGATAAATTTTTCAACCCCGAACAGCTGAAAACCTGGGCCGACGCCATGGACGCCAAACCCGGAGATTTGTTGCTCATTCTGGCAGGCAAAACCAACCCTACCCGCAAGGCCATGGGCGAATTGCGCCTGGAGATGGGAAAACGACTCGAACTTCGCGATCCCAACACTTTCTCATGCCTGTGGGTAGTTGACTTCCCACTGCTGGAGTGGGATGAGGAATCGCAACGCTTCTATGCCATGCACCATCCCTTTACCTCGCCGCTGCAGGAAGACTTTGAACTGCTTGCCACCGACCCCGGAAAGGTACGCGCCAATGCCTACGATATGGTTATCAATGGGGTTGAGATTGGTGGTGGCTCCATCCGTATTTTTGACAAGGATCAGCAGGCCAGAATGTTTGAAGTGCTTGGATTTACAGCCGAAGAGGCCAAAGCACAGTTCGGCTTCCTGATGGATGCTTTCCAGTATGGCGCACCCCCGCATGGTGGTGTAGCCTTTGGTTTCGACCGCTGGTGCTCGCTCTTTGGCGGCTCAGAATCCATCCGTGATTACATCGCCTTCCCCAAAAACAACTCCGGCCGCGATGTGATGATCGACAGCCCTTCGCCTGTAGATATGAAACAGCTGGAGGAGTTGGGACTTGCTTTGAAAGTGAAAAGTGAAAAGTGAAAAGAGCCGAGAGAAAAGAGAAAAGAGAAAAGTGACGAGAGAGCTGGTATGCTCGCAGGATCTTCCAGCTTCCGAAGGAACTGGAAGCATCCGGATAAAAAAACCTTATTTTTTATTCCATTAACCTTAGTAATTTTATCAGATTGCAAAAATAAGATTGCGCTGCGAATATATGCTGATTTAACTGCACACTGCTAATGACAGCGCAAGGGCAGAAAATGCAAAGCAGTGACAAGACAAGAGAAAATAAACAATTCAACAATCTAACAATCCAACACATCCCCCCATGTTTTCCATCAATAACCTATCAGTACAGTTCAACGGTGAATTTTTGTTTGAAGAAGTATCCTTCATCATCAACAAACGCGATCGTGTGGGGCTGGTAGGTAAGAACGGTGCCGGCAAAACCACCATGATGCGCATCATCACCCGGCAAATGGAGCCCGAATCAGGGCAGGTGGTTGTTCCTTCGGCTGCCTCGGTGGGGTACCTGCCGCAGGAGATGAAGCTGCGCAGCACCAAAACGGTTATCGATGAAACGTTTATGGCCTTTTCGGAAGCCAATGAACTGGAAGAACGAATAGAAAAATACACCCACGAGATTACCGAAAGAGAGGATTATGATTCAGAATCCTATCAAAAACTGGCTGAGAAACTGGCCTGGGCCAATGAGCGGTTTGCATTGATAGGAGGCGTTACGCAGCAGGCACGTGCAGAGAAGGTTTTGCTGGGGCTGGGCTTTGAACACAAGGATTTTAAACGATCCATGTCGGAGTTCAGCGGTGGCTGGCAGATGCGCGTGGAGCTGGCCAAAATACTGCTGCAAAATCCCGACCTGCTCCTGCTGGATGAGCCTACCAATCACCTCGACATTGAATCCATACAATGGCTGGAAGGTTTTCTGCAGGATTACTCCGGGGCAGTAGTGCTGATTTCGCACGACCGGGCGTTTCTGGACAATATCTCCAAACGCACCGTGGAAATCTCCAACGGAAAGATTTACGATTACAAAGCCAACTATTCCAACTATGAGGTGCTGCGCGAGGAGCGCCTGGAACAGGAAATGGCACAGTTTACCAACCAGCAGAAAGAAATTGCACAGATAGAACGCTTCATTACACGCTTCCGTGCCAAGTCTACCAAGGCCAAACAGGTGCAGTCGCGTGTGAAACTGCTGGAAAAAATGGACAGGGTAGAGGTGGACAACATCGACATGTCGGGCATCCACTTCCGTTTTAACCAGGCACCCCCTTCCGGGAAAATCGTTATCGAAGCCGAAAATATTGGCAAAAAGTATGGCGAAAAAACGGTGCTTAATGATCTTGAGTTCTCAGTGAGCAGGGGAGAGAAGCTTGCCTTTGTAGGGCGTAACGGTGAGGGAAAAACCACCCTTTCGCGCATCATTATCGGCGAGCTGGAACATAGCGGCACCCTGAAGCTGGGGCACAATGTAGTGCTTGGCTACTATGCCCAGAACCAGACCGAAATGCTGGACGGTGAAAAAACCGTTTTCGAAACCCTCGACGATGTGGCCGTGGGAGATGTCAGACCTAAGATCCGCAATATTTTAGGAGGGTTTCTCTTTCAGGGAGAAGATATTGACAAAAAAGTAAAGGTCCTTTCAGGGGGCGAAAAGTCCAGGCTTGCCATTGCCAAGCTATTGCTCTCACCCGTAAACCTGCTGGTGCTCGATGAGCCTACCAACCACCTGGATATGAGATCGAAAGATATCCTCAAGAGTGCCTTGCTGCAGTTTGAAGGAACCATTATCCTGGTAAGCCACGACCGCGATTTCCTGCAGGGACTCAGCACCCGCGTTTTCGAATTTAAAAACCGAAAGATCAAGGAGTTTCTGGGCGATATTTACGATTTTATCGAAAGCCGAAACATCC
>RECE01000226.1 GCA_007694165.1 Bacteroidota bacterium | reverse complement strand
TCGCGCGATACAGGTTCTTCATTCTGTGCCGACGGAAGTCTTTTGTAATGCCTTATCAATACTGTCAACGAAATAATCAGAAATGTAAAGATATATGTAAGGATTTGAAATCCCATTCCGTCATTGCCGAATGAGTGCACGGATGTTTCCGAAAGTACACCGCTGCGGGTCAGATAAGTACTGTAAATAACAAATATGAAAGAGAGAAACGTAAATAAGAATGCCGGGAAAAAGTTCTCCTTTTTTCTCCTGGCCACCAGCATCAGGTGCAATGCAGCCACCATGATCAGCCAGGGTACCAGCGATGCATTTTCGATGGGATCCCAGGCCCAGAAGCCCCCAAAGGTCAAGGATTCATATGCCCAGACACCACCCAGCAGGATTCCTGCTCCCAGGAAAAAAATGGTAAGGTGCACCCAGGGCAGTGCAGGACTGATCCATTCCTGATATTTCTTCTTCCAGAGCCCGGCAATTCCATAGGCAAACGGAACCAGCGCCAGAGCAAAGCCTACAAACAATACCGGCGGATGCGACATCATCCAGAAATTGCGAAGCAAGGGATTAAGCCCGTTCCCATCAACAATCAAAGAAAGATAGAACGGATTCCGGAAAAACTCGCTGGCTGCATTTTCAGGAACTTCGCGCAGTAGCAGAAAAGGACTCATCCCAATATCGATATTGCCGAAACTTATACCCAGCATCATGGATGTCATGAAAAGCTGAGAAAACGCAACAACAGTCATTACTGAGTTCTCCCATTTACCGGCAAAGCGTATGAGTAACAACCCAACTGCCACCTGGCAAAGTGTCCAGAAAAGGAAACTCCCTTCCTGTCCGGCCCAGAATGCCGCAATCAGGTATCCCAGACCCAGGTCATTCTCCGTATGCACCCACACATAGCGGTATTCGTAATACCGGTTTAAAAGCAGGTACATCAGCATTACGCCTGCAATGAATATTAAAACGCTGTGTGCAATAAAGGCATAGCGTCCCCATCTGCGCCACATTTGCGTGTCAGAAGGATGGTCTTTTGATGACTGCAGATAAAAGAATGCGGAGAAAAGGGCGGCAATAAATCCGATGAGAATGGAAAATTTACCGAGATTGCCGGGGAAAAGATGCTCCCCTACATAATGTATATCCATGAAGTAGAATTTGTTTCGTTGATTATGGGAGCAAAATTAAGGAAATAATTTTCAAAACAAGCATTTCACTACCTTAATAAAAGTATACCATGGTAGTTGCCTGAATATGAATAATTACAAAAAACTACTTTGATCTACCACCTGAAACTCGGGGCAGCTGGATCAGCTTTTCGACGGTAATTAGTTACGATATTTAACCCGAAATGCACTGTGGCCGTCTGAATGGTATGTGGCCTCAGGCCGCCCAGAAAATTATCCACTACTGTATATAACTGAAGGGGGCCCAGATTAAGATGGAGGCCAAATCCCACGTTGTTGTAATTCCAGTGAATTACAGAATACGAAACGGATGTCCCCAGCATGGGAGCTACCTGCAGGTTGTAGGATGCAGTGAACGACGGATAAATTGTACCTGCAAAATATTCTCCACGCCCCAGCACTGCAAATTTATGTTTCCTGCCAGGTGTAAAGGCTGCTGACACAAAAAGTTTGGGTGGCAGCATGGTGCGATATGAATTGGTGGTCTCCTCAATATCAAAGAGCTCCCTTATGGAGTCGGTCAATTGTTCAAAAGAATTGCCGTTTTCACTTCCGAAAAAGTCATTGAAATCAATGCCTGTAAATTCAAATTCACCACGAACCCGGAAGTTCTCCACATCGCTTTTCCAGTCAATAAGGCCAAGGTCAATGAGACTCACTGCCAGGCTGAATTTGTCTGAAAGACGAATTGTAGCACCCAGATCAATGGCCAGTCCCAGGTTTTGTGTGTTGGTGAGATAATTTATTAAGTCATCTTCATCAACATCAAAATAGGTGTCAGTGCCAATGGAATCAATAGGCGACAATTCAAAAAAGATGGAGGTATTTACCAGCAGGTCAGCGTTAAGAAGTAATTCGTAATTGTTGTCGCGGGTGGTAAGCTTTAGATCTGTCTTTTCAAAAAAAACATTACCCATACCCTGCAGCGCTTTGGCGCGGATACCGGCAGTCAGCCAGTCGTTCCACTGGCGCGAGTATCCAATGCCAAATTCCCGGTAGTGAATAGCATCCAGCGACAAACGGCCCAGTTCGGCCGGTATTTCCTCGCCCTGCTGAATGCTCTGTTGTAAAAAGTAATCATTACCATCGGCCAGCAGGCGCATAAAATCGCGCGAGTAGCCGAATCGGGTTCCCACTTTTTCTGTAATATTGAACGAAAAATAGTCTTTTTTACTTCTGAAACCAAAACCCAGGATATCGGTCTGGAAATCAAAACTCAGGAAATTATTTCTATCCAGCTTATTGAGCATGGACTGCTCATCGATGTAAAAACTGTTGCCGTTTTCATTCTTTTTAATGAGGTCCTGCGGTGCAAAACCACTATGGTTTATACCCAGGTAAAGGGAAGATAAGCCAGGAAATCCAAGGTAAAACCCCGCATGGGGTTGCAGTGCAGGGTTACTGTAAGATGACTGGGGAATGCCCTGCATCCAGTAAATGGTGTTGTAGAGTTGTGCTTTTGCAGGATTAGGAAATCCTGAAAAAACCATGATACAACCAAAAATTATAATCCAGCTTGTTTTGCGTATATGTGGGGTCATAAAATAGTTTCGGTTTAAGTTTTTTTTCGATAGCTTTTTATAGATACAATCTTTGAATTTCGGTATCAGATTCTCCCATTTTTCGAATTGTCATACATAATTGGTTAATCTTCATCAAAACCAAATAGTTCGGTTTTAATTTTAGCACGAGCCCCCATTCGAACTCCCATTTTGTAATCATCAAGTATTTTGACCGACTCACCTTCATCCTGGTTATAAGTATAGAATTTTACATTAAGCAGGAGTTTTTCTGCATTTTTCATGGACTCTATTTTGTTTTCATCCAGGTAAATCATCGATTCTTTGGTGGTAGGTTGTGTAACAATCTGACTTTGCGGATCTGTAGGTGCCGCATCAATTAGATTTAGGGGTGTTGGCTCAGAAAACAGGCGGTCAAAAATCTGCATGTTCTCATCCAGGAAGAATACGTCGATGGATGCGGTAAACGGGAAACCGTTTTCTATCTGGATCTTCAGCTCCAGCCATTCGATCTTTGCATTTTCCGGAAGGTCTTCCAGTGTATTGGCAATAGTGTCCTGCAATTCAAAGTTATCAACCCGACCGAAGAGCGGCAGATTTAATTCCACATCAATACTCAGATGACTGTCGTAGTTGATAAAATTGGGTGATTGATCTTTAGCCGGATTGGTTGTTCCGGTTACATCGTAATGTATACTGGTGGGCCTGATGGTCATTATTTCATCAATATTGGTGTTGGTCCTGTTTAGTTCCAGGGTTGTTACTGCAGTTACTCCAAGACTTTCAGGCATGTTAATACTCCAGCCGGTTATAGTTTCATTTTCGATGGGTATGGTTTCATTATCACGATTGATGGCATAAAACTCATTAAAGATCAGTTCCATGGGAGTGCCGAAGGAACTTCTTGCAATGATTTCAATAATGGGATTTTCAAAAAAGATGTCGGCAATGTTGGCATTATTGAAGATATTGATCTCTACATCCGTATTTCCCACCGGGAAAGTAATATTCCCAATATACCCATAGATTGACTCATATTTAATATTTTCAAGGGATTGGAAGAAATTTATATTGTAAGGTGCATTGGCAGGATTGCCATTTCCGGTTACGGTAATCGTAAACTTTACAAGGAATAAATTTGCATTGTTACCTAAATCAATACTGCTTCCCATCAGTTCAACACTGGCATTCTGGAAAGGGGTTACAGTTCCGCCAATCAGATCTCCGCTTTCTGTTTCAGAATTAAAGATTTCGAATTGAGCGCTGATGTCAAAACCGTCGGCAATGAGTTGTTCAGTATTTTCAATTTTTACATTGAATTCTCCTCGTCTGAAATCAATCTTTTCAATGTATTGATCTTCACTGAAGATTAATAAAAAGCCTTTTTCAACCACTATTTCAGTCTTTGATGATGGATCAATTTCTACCGAAAAGCTTTGAGTCTGATCGGGAAAAGGAAAAATTTCTTCGGCAGGTATAGAAAAAACTCTGCCTTTGTAAACAAGCCATATCAGATTCTCTTCATCGGTTTCTATTGCACCAATGCCCTCCGGATCAAGAATATCGTTAATGGAAAGTCTTGAGTCAATGAGTGGAATGGCAAAGGTTGCATCATAGGTGTAGTCATCCATGTTATCAATAGCATCAAGGTAGCTGTAATCGCATGATTTGAGTATCATGATGAATATCAGCAAGACTGTAACTACCGGCCAAAGGATATGTTTTTTCAGGGATTTCATTGTATTGTGATTATAAAGAAAATTATCTTTTGTTAGCATGGCTAATTTAATTATTTTGTAATATTAAAGGTATTAAAATATCAATTTTATATAATATATGTTAACAAGTTTTTTCATGACCGGAATGAATTCTCTTCTGCTTTGTTAATTGAGAAAAGCTTCATTGTTTTTGAGCTGGTTTAACATCTCTTATCTCAGATAATGAATCAACGGACAGACTATCGACGAAACTAAATCTGATTACTGAATTTACCCTGTCTCCTGGGCCGGCTGTAAACTGAAGCATCATTTGTCCGAAATCAGGGAATGAAGCTTTGGATAATTCCTGTAAATCAAGAAATCTGTCGGTAAACATGACCTCAAATGTTTCCAGTAACCGGGGCACAGAGTAATAAAGCATGATATTGTGTTCATCATTTAAAGCATCCTGTAACATCAGATCGTTTTGTCTCAGGATGGTATCTTTTTCGATATGGAGTTGTTCAAAATACTTCAGCAGGTTTTCTTTTCTTGCTGAAGCCATTACGTATTCTTCGCTAATAACAGCCCACCTAAGATCATCTTTGATCAATCCGTGTGTAAATACCTGGAAAAAACCGGGTATACTGATTTCAACCAACGGGCCTGGTAAAAATTGAGTCTCACCTTCAGGTGCCTGGGTAAGGAAAAAAATTCCAAGGCGGGGATGCTGCAGAAGACCTTCAAAATGGTTTGCCCCCATCAGAACTACGGGATATTCATTTTGCCATTGCTGTTTACCGGGTAAAACCATTGCCAGCTCACCGGTCCAGTAACCGGAAAGGCTGTCGGTGCTGATGGCTGCTACATCCTGAAATCTTCTCTTATGAAGCTCAAATAACGAATATCTTTTATTCTGTTGCAGAACAAATTTATAGTCCTGCTCAAATAGTTCAGTGTCTGGCAGGTATTGATGGTAAATAAGAGAAGGCATTGCGGGAATGAATTCTTGCATGCCGGTTCCGGCCGGTTCCTGGAATTTAAAAGTTGAAAAAATTCCCGGTAGTTGCCGGTGGGTTAAAAGAAAACCATCAAACCCGGGTGTTTCGCTTTTCCGGCTTACATTCAATGAAATCCAACCTGATATAAGGGAGCAGTCGATACTAAGTGGGTGATCCCAGAAAAAATAATCTGTAATAAAATTACAGAATACAGATGGTTCAATTAAAAGGCGATTTTCGTCTTTACGGCTATTTATGACTAGTTCAGAAAAAGCAGTCTGGTTGTTTATTAAACCGGTATTGTTGCGGGCAGCATCTTTTGATGTAATGAGAAGTTTCTTGTCTGAGGACAAAACCATGAAGTTTTTTTCCTGGAAAAAATGCAGCTCACCCGACATCTCGGGCGATACAATGCTGTAAATTGTATGATTTGCGGTATCTGATTTTTGTATTCGTGAATCAGGAAATAAATTTTCGATGATATGAAAAACTGATTTCTCTGCTCTGCTGCGGTGGGGAAGTGCCAGCAGAAACAGCCGGTTGCTTTTTCCAGGCTCTTCCATGTTGTGCCACGAAATAAACATTGATGCATCTGAATGTAAGCCGGAATTAGATTGGAAATCAGGAATTGATGCTGCTTTACCCAAAAGGTCATGGAACCGGTTCAATGAGAGTATGTCTGAGACTTCTTTGGGGAAAGGGGTGTTGTGACCCTTAGATGTAATAAAATCAAAGGGTTTGCTCAACTGGTAAACCATACCTGCATCTGCTGGAATATAACTGTAGGGGCTTACGGCAGATAAAGCAGCTCTTTTCTGAAACTCCATAAGAACCAGGTAAACTGATACCATAATGATCAGTACCAGTCCCACAAGCAGTAAAACAACTGACGAAACTCTTTGCATGGTGGAATTACCTCATTTTGAAAAACCTGTTAAATTGCAGTAACAAATGTTATTATCCGGTTGCTAAAATATAATTATACCAGTCTTTGCTGAGTATGATCATTTTTTTGAAAACTTCAAACTCTGAACTTCGCTTCCCTGTATTAGTTGCAAAATATATGTTCCTGATGACCAATTTGATGTGTTTATGGATCTGGTGTGTGTGCCTTGTTGTGAGTATTCTGATCTCTCAAAATGCTGCAATCTGGCTTTCATGTCGTAGATCCTGATTTCAACCGGGCCTGAACCGCTAGGGGTGTAGCTTACATTCAAATTCTCCGCAGCAGGAAGAGGAAAAGCCTTTATCTGAAAACTATTATTGAAAGGTTGGGCGGAAGAAAGGGGATCTTCACCGCTGTAAATCATTGCTGCCAACTGGGCACTGGCCTTCAGGTCGTTAATATGATCGCCGGCCAGGAGGGCAAATGCAATATGTAATGTATCATTGGGCTGGATGATAAACGGTCCGGTGCTCACCAGCGTGCTGATGTCATTGTCTTTATCAAAAAAACCTGCCGAGTTGCGGTTGGTTCTCATGGCGGTATACTTATCGAATGCTGTAAAACCGTTATTGATCCTTATGCTTCCCCCAAAGCCCTGGTTATCAAATGCATAATGTAAAACGTTATCATGACTGAGCAGCTGTATGCCTGTAAAGTTTCCTCCGTTGGCAGAAAAAGCATATCCCAGTTTATGTTCCTGATCAAAAGCTGCCCTGTGGTTACGGATATCCTGCAGGGTCCAGTCGGCAAAAAAGCCCGCATAAAATCCCGGGAGATTTACCCCCGATGTATTCACAATATTATATTCCAGAATCATAAACTTATCGGAGGGTGATTGCGAGAAAGCATAAATATCATATTGAACCCGTAAACCCACCTTGCTCGCTTCGGCAAGAGTGTCGGAGAATACACCGCTTATGTGCAGATCACCCATAAGCGGATCATCAGATATCCTGGCATTTTCATGAGGATAAAACCTGTTGCTGAAAGAATCTTCAACCGGGCCCCATATATTATCAACCACTTTGGCTGTTGAAATACCTGCCACAAGTCCGGCACATTTAATCAGGGTTCTGTTCTGGTTGGTATTACTGTAAAGAAAACCTACTCCCTGGTTGTAATTGGGGTAATTATATCCAATATTTCCTTTGCTGTTTATGGTAGTTTGTATCTGATTGGCCTGCACATTTATATAGTCCAGATTGAATGTCATAGAGAAGTTCTGCCTTCCGGCAAATGCACCTTCGTGGGTAAAAAAGCTGATGGTGAAATTTACCTCATGACTGGGTGGCATGGTTTGTTTGATTCTGAGAATAAAGGGTTCATCAAAATTATCGGCGGTTTCCATATGATGTATTGTACCCAGCACAGCCTGATCCGATAGTATTTCAATATGATTTGATGATGTAGAGATCTGGGCGGTAATGTTGCTTGCCGTGGCCAGCAGATTCTGAAATTGCGCTCCTAGAGAAAAGGTTTCACCGGGATTGAATAACTGGTAGTATTCCGATGGATATTCAAACTGGCTCAACATTATGTAGGGATGATGATCTTCGGTGAGTGCCCTGTATAAATTTAGTCTTCCGGTTCCCATTAACCCTTGGTAAGGCAGGTTTTGCGTTAGCGTGTCTATAATGTCGGCGGAAACCTTTAGTTGTGCGGCGATCTGTAATGCCGAATACTCAGGTAAATGCGACCTGAGAAGTGCTGCCGCTCCAGCCACCACAGGGGCTGCCATGGATGTGCCGCTTGATGATATGTAGGAACCATTGGTCCAGGTGGAAAAAATACCAGCGCCAGGTGCCGAAATATCTACAAGATTTCCGAAGCTGGAACCATCCCATTTGATATCCTGGTTGTTGGTGGCAGCCACACTCATTGAGTTGGCAAACGATGCAGGATATATTCGAACCTGGTTGTTCGAATTACCTGCTGCGGCAATAACCACAGCATCTTTGTTGAGCACGGCATAATTGATAATATCCTGCCCGAACTGACCGGGAGAAATAGCACCCCCCCAGCTGCAGTTTATAACCTGTGCTCCCTGATCGGCAGCATAAACTATACCCTCATAAGCCCTTACCAGTCTGCCATCGGCATCGCTGATCTTTACAGGCAGCAGACGGCTCTTAAAGCCCACACCTGCCATTCCGGTACCATTGTCGGTTGAAGCTCCCGCAATTCCGGCAACATGCACTCCGTGGGCATTGGCATTGTATTGCGGATAATTGTCGTTCTCACCCAGATCCCATCCGTAAAAATTATCAACATAGCCGTCGTTGTCACTGTCTTCGCCGTTGATGGGGTCGTTATAATTGTATGCTATATCGTTGATAAGGTCGGGATGAAATAGATCGATGCCGGTATCGATGATAGCAATAACCATGTTGGTATCTCCCTGCTCAATGGCCCAGGCATCAAAAGCCTGTATGGTATTAAGATAGTATTGCGACCCGATAAAAGGATCATTGGGCTGGTAGAGAAGTTGGGGTAAATATCTGGGCTGGGCATACTCCACAAGGCCTGTGGCATACATGCGATTTATGGCGTCTTCCAGAGATTCTGTTCCGGGGATTTCGGTCTGATAAATGAGACTGAGATCAGCATAGGGCTGGCCGCTGGCATGCAAACTTTTGGCCGGTGGTTCGTGATTTGGAAAGATCTTCCTGGTTTCTTCAGCCTTCAGCTCTTTAAGCAGGGTTTGGAATGATTCCAGCGTGATGTCGTCAGATTTTCCCCACTGCCGTGCCTCTTCCTTTAATTTGAAAATTATCTGACCGGGATAAAAATCATCGTCAGTGATGTTTTCGGGCATAGAAAATATCGGGGGGACAAATGATTGTGCCATTGCATCATTTGCAAAGATTCCGACCAGAGAGATTGTAAATGCCAGGAAGATGATACGAATATCAGGTATGCGCATGAGTAATCGTCTTGAAATATTTTGGGTCTTGTTTTACAGGACTGTGACCGTTCAATAAACCTTTAAAAAGGTAAATTTACAATAAAACAGAAAACAATTTCCACTAGAAACACGGATATTCAGCATATCTCATCAAAACCGGGGAATTTTTCCAGAAAAAAGAGTTTTCCGCTGTTGAGGTCGATACGGCAGCAATAGTGATCAAGGCCGTTGGTGAGAGCAAGGTATTGTGTTCGGAAGCTATAGTTGTAGCGGGCTGCCTGCTCAAAGGTTTGCTGTGCGATCTTTACATGGGGAGCTTTACACTCTATGAGCATCAAAGGTTTACCTTGTTTGTCATAAACCACAGCATCGGCCCGCATACTCAGGGTGTTGTATTTCAGTGAAGCTTCCACGGCGATCAGTCCTTTGGGATAGGCCAGCTCTTCTGTGATCCACATCAGAAAATGCTGCCGCACTTGTTCTTCGGGGGTCAATATAAACCATGCTTTGCGAAAAGGATCAAAAATCAGGGTCTTGCCATTCTTTTCAATCATCTTAAATTCGTATGCCGGCAGGTTGAGCTGGGTCATTTTTTCAGGTTTAGAAGGTATG
>RECE01000220.1 GCA_007694165.1 Bacteroidota bacterium | reverse complement strand
AAGCGGGATTGAGGTTAAAGTTTAGGGTTTGGATGGTTTTGGCGTAGCAGTTTTTGAAGCTTTTTGGTTTTTATTTTTTCTTTTAAGAGTTCAACATTGAGCCGGGCAGTTTTTTGTTTCCATTTTCTTGTTTGCTCTTTAAAATCCGCGCTTTCTTTTTCCAGTAAAATATTTTTTCCCAGTATTTCAAACCACTGAATGACTTGAGGATTGCTTTTGGTTAGTTCAATAAGCTCAGTAATCGGTGCAGGGGGATTTTCTCCCGCACAAATTACGGCAAGTCCTTCTCCAAAGGGAAACTCCACGAGCTTATATTGCTCCCTGATTTCTTCCATCAGCTTCCAGACTTCAAATCCAGGCCTTCTTACTTCTGTGTCATGCAGTAAAATAATTCCCTGACGACTCATTTTGGGCAGCCAGTTGTCAAAGTCATTTCTTGCTGCCTCGTAGGTATGCGTTCCGTCAATATGCAAAATATCGATACTCCCTTCTTCGAAATGGTCCAGGGCTAAACCAAAATCCATCCGCAACAGAGTGGAAAATGGGGCAAACTCTTTTTGGTGGATCTTTTCAACCCGTGCATAAACTTCCTCACCGTAATTGCCCACATGCATATCTCCCTGCCAGGTGTCAACAGCAAAGCACCGGGTAGATAATCCGAGAGTTTTTCTTGCCTGGCAAAAGGCAAAATAAGAGTTTCCACTGTAAGTGCCCAGCTCGACCAGTATCCCGGGTTTTATTGCCTCCATCAGCCAAAAAGCAAGAGGGATATGGGGAATCCAGCCGTGAGGGTTGTCAAGAAACTGTGGTTTGCTCAGGAAATAGTTGCTGGGTGTGGATAAAAACATCTTGCCGCCAGGTTGTTAAATGTTTGATATTTATTCGTAAAAATAAGAAGAATAATCGTTTCAGGAATCAATGTCTGCGGCAGAGCCATTCTTCAGGCTATTAAATCGATAAAACTGTATCCTTAGATAATAATTAGCTAAGGGTTTTGATGTCCAGAACTGTCTGTTATTATGAACCAAGAAAATAAATAAGTGTTTAATTGATCTCATCAATGATATCTCAAATCCTCCTGTTATGAAAAAACTATTAACTATTTTGATTTCGCTGGCGAGCCTTTCGCTCATGGGTCAATCCCATGAGATTGCTCCGGAATATTATGAAAAGCTGATCCAGGAACGCAACCAAAAGCTTGTTGAAATGGGTCTGTCACCCTTTCATGTTGAATTAAATGACATTTCCCTCCAATCCCAAACCGGGTTCAGAAATGGTTTTGCTGGAGTAAACGTTGGTAAAAACAATGCTGCTGAAGGAGAGTGGTTAAGCTGGGTAAACGGTAATTACAACAATTCCATCGGAATCCAGGGAGATTTTTTGTTTGATGTGGCTGCACGATTTGAACCTGCTGACCTGTCAGAATTAGCAGGTTATCAAATATCTTCAGTGAGTATCGTTCCCGGTGATATGGCCAATTTTACCCTGAAAATCTGGCAGGGACAAAATACACCCCAGGAAATTTATTCTCAGGTTATTGGTTCCATTGTGCCTAACCAGGAAAATGTAATAGAACTTGAGACGCCTGTCTTGATAGATGAAAGTCAGGATTTATGGGTAGGTTACCAGGTTGGCGGTTCACATGTTTTTCCTGCCGGAGTTGATTCCGGTCCTGCGGTTACAGGAAAGGGAGATATGCTGCAAGTTGATGGTGTATGGTACTCTATGAATGATGAATTTTCCCTGGATTTCAACTGGATGATAAGCGCATGGGTTGAACCTGCTGCTGAACCCGATGCTCCTGCTGCCCCCTTACAATTAACAGCTACAGCAGATGAAAATGGTCAACTCATTGTTGACCTTGACTGGGTTAATCCATCTGCAACCTTTGGAGGAGAGCCTCTGGGTAATTTGGACAACATACTGATATACAGGGGAGAAACCTTGCTGCAAACTATCAGCAATCCTGTCATTGGCGGTGCTGGAAGTCTTACCGATAGTGGCCTTGAAGCTGCAGGCTTTGTTTCCTATGCTGTAGTTGCTGAAAATGAGAATGGCAATGGACCTTCTGCCCTGGCTACTGTATTTGCAGGCCCTGATGTTCCGGAAGCTCCCTCAAATGTAACGCTCAGTGAAGTGGACAACCATGCTTTCATTAGCTGGGAAGCTCCACAATCGGGATTGAACGGAGGTTTTATCAATCCCGACCTCACAACCTATACAGTGGTTCGAATGCCCGGAATCCTTACTGTAGCCGAAGGAATTACTGATACATCTTTTACAGACAATGCTATTCCGGGTATCGGAAACTACTCTTATAAGATTACTGCATTCAATGAACAAGGCCAGGGCGGTACCGCGAACTCCAATACGGCTGCCCTGGGATTGGATGGAATCTTATTCTATGAAACTTTTGATTACCAGCCAGGCATACTGCCCACAGGGTGGGAGCGGATCGGCGTAAGCCATAACTGGGGGGTTTCTCACTCACAAGTGGCTGGAGGCGATGCTCCTGAACTAAAACTTAACTGGGTACCCGGAGTAACAGGTGTAAGCAGACTCGTAAGTCCTGTAATCAACCTGGAGAATAATGAGGCTGTGCGACTCACCTTCCTTCAGTACCTGGATAACTTCGCCTCCTCGAACAATGAAAAGGTAGGCATGGATTTTACAACAGATGGTGGGAATAGCTGGATAAACATCTGGGAGCAGGATTTAACCAACGAGGACATTCCCCAGGGCGAATACGATTATGTGTTTAATGTTCCTTCGGGTGTATCTTCCATGCAGCTGGGTCTGCGATTTGAAGGGAATTCCTATAATATCGATTACTGGTATCTCGATAACATAATCATTGAGCCACTGCTGAATAGTGATTTGCTGGCTGCAAATATTGCAGGCAATGTTTATCCGGCTGCAGGTGAAGAGACAATCTACACAGTGTCCGTGCAGAATGCAGGACAAATGGCAACAGACAATTTTGTTGTCAAACTCATGGGAGAAGGAGACGTTGAGCTCTCGTCGGTTTCAGGAGAACTCCTGCAGCCGGGCGAAACAGCTGATTTCTCCCTGTCCTGGACACCCCAGCAAACCGGCGATACCTTCATTTATGGCAGGGTGGATTTCCCTGGTGATGAAAATCCCGCCAACAACACTACCGCCAATTTTGATATCAAAGTATTGCCCGAAGGTTCGTTCGTTGCCCAGGTGGGAACCCAGTCTACATTAGCTCCCACCAATATTCCCTTTGACTTCTTCTGGAAGGCAAGTTTGAGCCAGACTTTATACTATCCCGAAGAGCTGGGACTTACAGGTGGAGTGCTCACCGCATTGCAATACAAAAATGAGTTTATAAACCATCTTCCTGCTAAAGCCATTAAAATATGGGTAGGTGAAACACCACAGAACAATCTTGTGGATGGCTGGATCGATGTAAATGAGTTAGTCCTTGTTTTTGAGGGTACGGTAGATTTTCCCCAGGGGAAAAATGATATTTTTATTCCACTGGATACCCCTTATCCTTACGCGGGAGGTAATCTGGTTGTATTCGCCAGCAGGGAGTTCGAAAACCAATGGTTCGGAAGCAGCAACAAGTTCTATGCTTCAGCAGATCCCGGGTCAGCACGCACTATACGAAGAACAGCAGATGAACTCATTGATCCTGCAAACCCCGGATTCTTCCTGCATAGCGACTGGTATCCCAATACTACCTTGTTTTTCTCTACCGACGGATTAGGAGCCCTGGAGGGATTGGTTTCCGATGGAGATGCTCCCCTGGAAGGAGTTGAAGTAAGGTTGGCAGGCAGTCAAACCAAGACTTTCACCGATGAAGAAGGTAACTATAGCTTCCCATTTGTGTTGCCCGGTAGTTATGATGTTGAATTCAGTCTGTTCGGGTATTTTAACCAAACAGTTGAACTGGCTGAGGTGTTTGAAAACCAGGCCACAATCCTTGATGTGACTCTGGAAGCCATTCCTCAGTATACTGTTTCTGGTTCAGTGGAAGGCAATAATGGTCTTGTACCTGATAATGCGGTTGTGAGACTTGAAGGGTATGATAATTATATTGTCAATATAGAGGCTGATGGCGACTTTGTTATTGAAGACGTATTTGAGGGTGAGTACCAGTTTAGTATCATTGCTCCTGGTTACGAAATATTCGTAAATGAAGCGTTGATGGTAGATGCAGATATTGATTTGGGATTGTTTATTCTCTCAGAGATCATCCTTCTTCCAGGCTCGCTTGCTATAGATTATGATAATTATGGTGCAGGAAATGCTTTGTTTTCCTGGAGTATTCCTCTGGGTAATAACGAGTTCAGGTACGATAACGGCACAGTTACAACCGCATTGGGTACATACAGTAGTTCCAACCAGACTGTGTTGGGTGCAGCTCATTCCAACATTGCAGAGTTATTCGAAATGTCATGGATTTGGGCCAGCGATGATTCCAATACAATAATTGAGTCTGTAAAGGTGTGGGTCTTTGGTCTGGACGAAAACGGAATTCCCGACGGCAATAACTTATTGTACACTGCTGATGATGTCCCTGTCAGTCATGATGGCCAGTGGAGTACCTATATATTTAGTCAGCCTGTTGCTGCCCCCAATGGATTTTTCATAGGTATAGGAGCTGAAGGTTTTCTTGCTTTGGCTGCCGAAGAAGGGAATGACAGCGAATGGCCCTTTATTCCCAACACACAATTCTTTAGCTCTAATGCACTTACTGAAGACTTTAATGCTATAGAGAATTTTGGGTTTCCCTGGAACTTTTTTATTCGTGCCATAGGAAATGATTACGGAAGCATCAATAACAAGTCTGCCCTGGGAGGAGATGAGATGGTTACTTTGGGCGGAGAGTTGAAATCTTTTAAAAACACTACTCCCGGATACGTGGGGGCTCCCTATGATATTATTGAAGGAGAAAAGTCTGTTAATAAGTCTATCACTGGTTTTAATGTTTTCCTTGAGAATATGGAAGAACCGGTGGCCTTTACAGAGGATATGGAATATTTGTTTACCGATCTGCCTGAAGGCAATCTTACTGCCGGAGTTCAATCGGTTTACAATACCGGAGTTTCTGATATTGTAACCATTAACTTTGACCTTGTTTACCCTGTAGAAGTAACCGTAAACATTACCACCAATTCCGGTGGAAGTGCTGAAGGTACCCAGGTTGAGTTGATTAACGGTGAGTTTTCGCAATATGCATATTCAGGACAGGTTGATGCGTCGGGTGTAATGGTTTTTCCATCAGTACGCAAAGGGTTGTATTCCTTAGAGGTTATCCTGGATAATTATGAAGTTTTTGTACTTGAAAACGTGGATATTCAGTCAGATGTATCATTGGATGTTCAATTGATTGAGCGGTTGGATGCACCTGTAAATCTTATGGTCGCCAACGATGGCCTGGAGTCAGGGCAGGTGTTGTTTAGCTGGAACAATCCTCTACATGGATGGACCGAAAGTTTTGAAGAGGGTTCTTTGCCCGAAGACTGGAGTCAGATCATTACCAACACCAATACCCAATCCGGGTATGCCAATACATGGCAGATCGTTGAAACAGTGCAATTCTCTAACCCGATTGTCCCTCAGGATGGCCAATACCAGGCTTTCATCATGTGGAGTTTCCTGCAACAGAATGAATGGCTGATTTCTCCGGAGTTTGTGGCTCCTGCCGGCGACCTTGTTTTTTGGTATCACGGTACGAATGGCTCACCCTTTGGTGATAACTATTATGTTAAAATCACCCAGGATGATGGAGATACCTGGGACATCCTGTGGAATTCTTCGACTCATCCTTACGGTGTAAATCATTATACAACTCCCGTTACCATTGATTTGTCACTCTATGCCGGAAACAATGTTCGTCTGGCATGGCATGCCGATGATGGTCCCAATGGGGTAGGTTTATGGAGCACATGGGCTATCGATAACATTTCTGTAGGAGACCAGTCTATGGACCTGAAAGACTTCGTTGCTGGTTTACCCGATGAGGGTAAAACCTCCTCAAATGCTAACAAGAATAGCAATGTGCTAAATTACAATGTATTTCTTGACGGTGTTCTTGTCGCTGAGGGTGTAAATGAATCCCAGTTCCTTTTCAACAACATTGAGATGGGTAGTCGTGTTGCCGCTGTACAGGCTGTATATGCTTCCGGTGTATCTGAAATTGTTTCACTTGATTTCACCCTAAACCCAACCTGGCTGCTGAGCCTTATTTCAGAACCTGCCGGAAGCGCTACTTTGACCGGATCTGCCTGGTATGCTGAAGGTTCGGAGGTGCTTGTAAGTGCCTCAGCCAACAATAATTATATGTTTGTCAACTGGACAGACCAAAACGGAGAAATCATCAGCGAAGATCCTGCGTTCTTTTATACAATGCCCGGTAACAATAGGGTTCTTACTGCCAATTTTGCAGAAACAGAACAATACAGCGTAACCTTTAACATTGATATGACCAACGCTTCCGGATTCAATCCTTTCCAGGAAGATGTGGCGCTTACGGGTTCCATGCACAACTGGGCCGTACTGGGTACCAACCACAGAAATCAGGTGATGGCAGGTAACCACGAAACCATGGTCTACACCAAGACATTCCTGATGGAACCCGGTGTATATTCCTACAAATACTTCCTCAATGAAGGAGAGCATGATCATGAATGGGAAGAGGGTGACAACCGTGAGATTTTTGTGGGAAGTGACATGGAGATTTTCGATACATGGGGTGTGCAAACGCCAACTTCCATCACAGAAATGCAATTATCCGGGACTACCCATATTTTCCCCAATCCCTTTAATGATTTTATTGAAGTGTCCGGAGCAGAAGAAAACAGCAGACTTATTATAACCAACATCCTCGGAGAGATAATCATTGATGAAATACTAACCACAAACCGCTTGAATACATCTAACTTTCAACCTGGTATTTACGTGATTTATCTTGAAAATGGAAATAGAAACAGAGATGTGCATAAGTTGATAAAACAATAAGTCATCTGTTATTTTTGCCAGAAGGCTGCTTCATCATTGAGGCAGCCTTTTTTTTAATGAGCTGTTGGATTTTTTCATTTCTGTGGGCTTATCCATTGCCGCTGGATTTAGCCGACAGATAGATAGTAATGGCAGTATAATACAGCGCTGCGATATCCTTTGAGGAAGAGGCAACATCTCATGTCAGCGCAATAAGAAGACATTTGCACAAAGAGCTCGCATCAGGAAACAGGAAATAATAACAATAAGAAGGCGGCGAAAACTCTAAGGCGCAATACTGAAGAGAAAAACTTCCCTGCTGTCATTGGAAATCAGAGTGAGAACATAGTTTCCTGGTAAAAGATGGCCGATATTGATGGTTTTATGCGTCGAACCAGGAACCACCTTCTCCTTCATTAGGGGCTGACCCGCCATGTTGTAAATCTGAATTTCAATCACTTCTCCATTTGAAAAAGAAGAAGAAACATTGAGCATATCTCTTGCCGGATTGGGAAACAAAACCACACCGCCCGGGGAAGAATTGTCCTGGGGAATAACAATGCTTATTTTCAGGGCCTCCTGAATTTGAAGGGTAACGCTTTCAATACTTTGCTTTTGAGGAGTAATGAGCAGCTGGCCAGAGGGCACCGATTCAAAGCCGGCCATTTCCACTTCCAGGATATACGTTCCAAAGGGCAGGTTTCTGAAAGAGAAGGAACCATAAGCGTCGGTAAGGGTATGTGCATAAACTCTCCGGCCACTGAGGCTGTACAACAAAATGCTGATATTGGAAAGACCTCCGGCACAGAATTCTTCACCGGACTCTGAGAACCAGGGGCGACAATATAAATCACTATCGTCAGGGTGTAGTTCGGGCAATTCGAAATACCCGCTAATACTACCGGTGCCTGAAGGGAAATCTGGGTGTAAGGCGGGCATATGGATGTCTATTTCAAATGTGTTGCCGGAAAGGTAATGTGTATAAGCGTTTTGCCAACGCGATTGTTGCACGTAATAGGAGGGCAGAGAGTTGTTAGTCCCCAGCGTATCGGCCGGGATATAAAGGATATATTCACCCTCAAAAAGCTTATCGAACCGGAATTTTCCATTTTCATCCGACCAGGTAATGGACCGTGTAGGGAGATTCAGGATGTTATCCTCTTTAAGGAATGCAATTACCGGGTTGCCGGAAACATGGGAGTTGTTGTGCCACAGTCTTCCCTCTAAACTGTAGGCCGGTCTGATGAAAAGTGAGACTGTATCCCTCACGGTTTCACACCACTGCGACAATACTGTCAGTACCAGGGTAACTTCCTGCCGATTAATATCTTCGGGCCCGGGAATGTAATCAGTAAGAATACTGTCGGGATGACTGAAATCGCCATCTCCTAAACTTTTCCATTGAATGGATTCATAGTTCTCTGCATATGCTTCAAAGGTGCTGTAAATCTCTTCAGGACTGATAAAACTGTTTTTTCCTGCAAAGGCAAAAGGAAGTGGGGCAAAAGATAAAACAAACTCATCGTATGCTGCAAAGTCATCTTTAATAGCCGTGAGACGCAAAATAACACTGCCAGCTGCCTTGTCTTCTTCTCCCGGGAAATACTCCGGACGAATATCTTCCTCACTGGAAAATGTACCATCGCCTGAGGTGCTCCAGAAGAACTCATCGAATGTATCAGGAACATTACTCTGTAAAATCTCAAATACCAGGGCTTCAATGCACAGGGTTGTATCTGCACCGGCATAAGGTATTGCAGTGGCAAGAGCGTAAGGGCTTTTGTTCCCATTGAGCTGTCCTTTGTTTTTATCATAATTCAGGTCATAGGCTGCAATGCCTATAGGGTCTTGCAAATCTTCAGTCAGAAAAAGTATTGTGTCTGTCAGCAGGCCTGTAGAATCGCTGAAGCTGTAATGAGAAAACTCTCCAAAAAATATTTTGTAGCCCAGCAGATCCGATTCGGGATTCTCTCTCCAGCTTAGCCTTGTGGTACCCTCAATTACCTGTTTTATCAACCCTGAAGGAGCCGAAATGGGAGCTGCTGTGTTGGCCTGTTCCAATATGGGTTTGTACTGCAATTCTCCCAGCATGGGGTCATCGGAAAAATCGTACAGAAGCTTTTCAATGATGCTGTCACTGGTCGTCTCCCAATAAGAGGTGCTGATGTCTATATCGAAAGGGGTAAGGTTCTTAACAATAGCAGAATCTCTGCGGTTGCGGAAAATATTGTTCCCCGAAAACGAAACATTCTGGTCTGCCAGAAATGTGATAACATCTTCACGGTTCCCCGTAAATGTATTGTCACCAATAGCAATGTTACTGGAGTTGTTTCTGAATATGAGCCCCATTTTGTTTTCATAGATGCTGTTGTTGTGAAAATACGAATCGCCGGCTGAAACAAAAGCGGCTGCTGTAGTATTGCGCCAGAAAATATTATGGCTGATAAAGGTGGAATCCATGGAGCTGTAGATCCCAAATCCATCATTGTCATTGCCATTGTTGATAATGATGTTTCTGCTGATATGGGTATGGGCAGATGTGCCCAGGTTGGAACTGAAAAGCCAGATACCCTGCTGGCTGTTTTTAATAAAATTCTCTTCCACTACATTGTGATAGCAAAAACCATGATTGTTGCTTTGAATACTGATATTGGTGATGAAGTTGCTGAAGGTATTGCCGGAAATCGTATTATAAGAGGCCTGATTTCCATTGCCTGTCGCGTAGATTTCAATACCAATAAAATTATCCCTGAATACATTGCTGTTTACGTTCCAGTAGGAGCTGTTGGTAAGACTGGCTCCGATAAAAAATATATCGGTGATAAGACAGTTGGTAAGAGATACATAGTGGGCATTTTGTCCTGTAATTCCCTTAACAGCGTTTTTGATTACCACATAGTCAAACACTACGTCGCCGGGGTTATTTATAGAGCTTAAGGTAATCCCGTTCCAGTTCCAGGATTCTCCCTCGCCATGATTGGGTAGCAGCCGTATGCTATCGGTTTCATTTCCCACCATAGAAAGTTTTCCTCCCTCAACATTGATTCCCCTGCCTTGGGAAAATACGATGGTAGTGCCAGCCTGCACCTGCAGGGAAGACCCGAATGGGATCAAGAGGTTGTTTGCAACCCAGTAAATATTGTCTGCCGACCAGAAAGCAGAACCACCCAATACGCCACCTACCTCAATTACCGGTAAATCTTTTTCAGTATTTACAGACTCTGTGGCCGATAAAGCATTAATCTGTAAAATCATGAAAACAAAAACCATGATCCCCACGAGCAAATGCATGTCCATGGTTGTACAGGAAGATATTTTGGTTTTTATGTTCATAGTATTCTATTCAGAAATAGTACAAAATTCCCAGCCTGATACCTCCTCCGTGCATTCTCCGTTCCAAAGGATGGTTTTCGTTCCAGGTATTCAGATACCTGCGGTACCAGGTTTCAGCAAAGATATCACTAATGGAATTTAACCTGATTTTTGCTCCCAGCCCCCCTGACCAGGCCAGCAACCAGGGAGAGAAATTGTCACGGTTTACATTCACTGCAGGATATCCTTCCGAGTTTTGTATGCTTTGAGCATTCAGCCACAGGGGAGTGCTGGCATGGAAATTTCCCCGGGCATACCACACAAAGTTGCGGCCGGCATAAAAGTCCCAGGTTACTGCCAGGCTGGTTTCCCAAAACCCCATCCGGTTCATCCTTTCGTAAAAAATTTCCTGGCTTTCGAGCGGGATGTAGATTGTATCGGTAATATGAGTCCAGATGGTATCGTTTTGCTGAATGACAAAAAAGGAGTCCAATGTATCGATGCGGTTAAAGCCCCCACTGGAAAAAAGTTCTGAATAGTCAAATCGGTGGGCAAAACTGTTGATGGCCATTCCCGCAATGATGGAAAGACTGCCGGTGTTGTATTGCAGGGAGACACCCAAACCGAAATTTCTGATGGAAAAGGATTCTGCCTGCTTCACCTTTTCCAGCTCAGGGGTGAGAGATGTATTATCGGTAAACTGATAATTTGTCATCATCTGGGTAAAGGATAAGCCAACAGCCCAGCGCTCACGTCCGTTGATTTCCACTCCCAGCAGATCGCGCACCAGGGTTTCGGGTCTTGTAATTTCTCTTTGGAGAGGGCGTTCAACAAAAACCGTATCCCGGATGATTTGCTGTTCAATTCTTACTATGGTATCTCTTATAAATATGGTATCATGCAATACTCGCATCTCCGCAAAAGGTTCACTCTTCAACTCTGAAATCTCATTACTGGTAAATTCTTTGGATGGTGTTTTCGTCGTTGGTGGGGACTGCCCTGATGGGGTGTCGGAGGGACGGCGGGTTTGGGCCGTGGATTTTAATATTACCAGGTGATTGCCTGACTCCCTGAATTCATGACCATTCTGGTTGAGGATATCCCTGAGAATCTCAACAGGCGTATGCCTGGAGGTGGTGTAATTTACCAAAACATCAAAAACATCATCAGATGCATTGTAGGTGATGTTGATATTATGGTTAGCTGAAAGTCTGTTGAGTACTGACCTTAGAGGTTCATTCCGGGCTTCGAAGTGTATAATGTTTTGCTGATCCTGTGAAAGTCCATTGCAGGGCCATGCAGCAAACAGCAGAGATGCAATTATTCCAACAGATAAGATATTGAACTGTATGAATTTCCGGTTGCTGTTCACAATCTTACAATTTTTATCAAAAAAAAACGAGAATTCTCTTCTTTTATCCCTGGGGCATAACATCATTACAACCCAAAAGTCAAATATATTGTTTATTTCATAATCTTTATTTAATGAGTCTTCAATGTAGTTTTAATTTGTTACAATACACAAACCCTGTTAGGAGCTGTATTGTCTCAGAATCCAAAGCCTGAAACGCACAATAGCAGGATACCACGGGGATATCCTGCTTTGCTTTTCAAAAACTAAAAAATGTTCAATTCTTCACAATGTAAACGTTTTCTTGTTTTTCGATTTCAACATCAAATAGTATTTCTATAGTGTTGAAAATATCTTCAGGGTTTTCATCCCAGAAACGTGCTGTAAGTTTTTTGTCAGAAAGTCCGGGAGGCCAGGTTATATTTATATAATAAGCCTGCTGCAAATCTTTGAAAACTTCGTCAAGACCGGTTTCTGTAAATTCCAGTTTTCCGGTTTTCCATGCCATAAAATTGTAATTTACTATCTTTTCTTTGGTTAGGCTCAAAGATTGCGGGCGCCAGTATGCTTTTTCGTCAGTAGTCAGAGCAATAGAATTTCCGGAATCCGTTTCCAGTATCACCCTGCCTGAAAGCACTGCCAATTCAATGTTACCGGTGGCTGGGTCTTGTATAATATTGAACGATGTGCCCGGAACTACCACCCGGGCGCCATCAAGTTCAATAATGAAAGGGTAATCCTTCAGGGTTGCAACATCAAAAAAGGCATTTCCCGTCAGGCTGACTTTGCGGTGGTTTCCGGAAAATTCTGCCGGGTAATTCAGGGAAGCCTTCCCGTTAAAAAACACTGAGGTACCGTCGGATAATATAAATGGGTCGGTGGTTGTCTCTTTGCTATGTTCATAGCTCATAAGCTGATTTTGCGGTTTTTGCAAAAGCATGAAATACACTCCGGCTATGAGGATAAGCATAGCCGCTATGCCTGAGATGGCATAAAACTGGATTTTTGACTTATGGAGCAATGGGATAACTTTTGCTTTTGATGGTAATGTGTTTTTTTCATAAGAATCAATCTTTTGATTGATTTTCTCCCATGCTGACTTCTTGTTTACTTCTATCTTGTGTTGGTTAATTGGTGAATGCTCCCAGATTCTCTCGTACTCACGAAACAATTCGCGGTTTTGTTCTGAGGCCTCTAACCATACATTCAGCTCTTCTTCCTCGCTGTTTGTGGCTTCTCGCGCCAGCTTGCGGGTGATGAGCAGTTTGTATTTTTCTGAACTATTTTTCATTTTCAATTTGTTGATAGGGTGTTTTATTGTGATAGTGTCAATCCTAAGACAGTCCTGCTAATGGTTACCCTTAAGAGAATGAAAATATTTTTTGATTTCAGGCACTCGGATTACTAAAGGGTTGAAATCTTCAGGAAATATTTTTTCAATACCACCCGATGCTGAGCAACAACAATGGCACCAGGTAATCTTTAAGGTATTTACGAAGATGCTCTAATGCAGCGCTTAGATGGGCCTCCACAGTTTTTACAGATATATCCATTTCCTTTGCAATGTCGGCATAGGATAATCCTTCGTTCCGGCTGTATTCATAAACTTTCCTTCGCTTGGGAGGCATGTCTTCAATTCCTGCAGCAACCAGCGACTGTATTTCTTTTTGATGAATGTCAGAACCATAAGCGTCAGAACTGTTGCTTTTGGCCATTTCGTGTTCCCGGTGACTTAACCTTACTTTAAGGTGTTCCTGATGGTTGATGATTTTGTTGAGAGCCATTCTGTAAAGATATGACTTGAGCGAAGTGGTAATATTTAGTTCTTCTCTCTTTACCCAGAGTTTTACAAAAATATCCTGTACAATTTCTTCTGCTTCTTCCTGGTTGCCGACTCTTATGATACAGTAACGGCAAAGGGGCTCATACCATGTATTGAAGATTTCTTCGAAAATATTCCGGTCGCCATTTCTTAAACCTTCAATATGATGGATTTTTTCGGACTCCATTGTATTTTGCTTGTTGATATGTTTTGAGGTTGCTTTTAACAATAGTGACAGTTTAGAAAGAGCAAACCCTTAAGATGGTAAAAAGTTTCAGGAGGGGGAAAGTTTACATTTTCGTAATATTATTGTTATGATATAAAAACAGGCTGTATCCGTTTGCGAAAGTTTTGCAGATACAGCCTGTAAGATTCTTAATCGTTCGCGTTATTGTTTTGCGTACAATTCAATGATTTTCAAAATTACCCGGGTAGCTTTTTCCATGCTTTCCAGCGGGATAAATTCATACTTGCCATGAAAGTTATGTCCACCGGCAAAAATATTGGGGCAGGGGAGTCCCATGTAGGATAATCTTGAGCCGTCAGTTCCACCGCGGATGGGTTTGATGTTGGGTTCGATACCCACCTCTTTTATGGCCTGCCCTGCAATTTCCACAATATGGTATACAGGTTCTACTTTTTCGCGCATGTTGTAATACTGATCTTTCATCTCAATTTTGATGGTGCCTTCTCCATACTTTTTGTTGATAAATTCTCCCACTTGCTCTATGAACTTTTTGCGGTTTTCGAATTTTTGCCTGTCATGATCCCTGATAATATATTGCAAGGTAGATTCTTCTACAGTTCCATCAAATCTAATGAGGTGGAAAAATCCTTCATAATGCTCTGTAAATTCAGGGCGGTCGAAAACGGGGAGCATATCGTTAAATTCGCTACCCACAATCATGGAGTTAATCATTTTGTATTTGGACATGCCGGGGTGGACATTGCGTCCCTGAATCATGATTTTGGCATAAGCGGCATTAAAGTTCTCAAATTCCAGTTCGCCTACTTCTCCGCCATCCAGTGTATAGGCGTATTGGGCGCCGAATTTTTTTACATTGAAATGGTCAACACCTTTCCCGATTTCTTCATCGGGAGTAAAACCGATTTTAATGGTACCATGCTTGATTTCGGGATGTTGGGTCAGGTATTCAATGGCCGTCATGATTTCGGCAATACCGGCTTTGTCGTCAGCTCCCAGCAGGGTGGTGCCGTCAGTAGTTATGAGTGTTTGGCCCACGTATTTTTTCAGTTCAGGAAAATCCTCTACTTTCAGAAACATTTGCTTCTCATGGTTGATTAGGATATCCTCGCCATCATAGTCTTCTACTATATTAGGTTTAATGTCTGCACCTGACATGTCAGGTGCCGTATCCATGTGGGCAAGAAATCCGATAACCGGTACATCTTTATCAATATTGGAGGGCAAAGTAGCCATAACGTAGCATTTGTCATCCACATGAGCATCCTCCAGTCCCATTTCTTTCAATTCTTCCACCAGCACATGGGCCAGGTTAAACTGTTTTTTTGTGCTGGGAAAAGTCTGGGAAGTGGGATCTGCCTGTGTATCAATATTGATATACTTATAAAATTTTTCTAACAATGTTTGCTTCATAATTTTTGTTTTATAAATTGTTTTATTCGGTAAAGGGAGCAAGACCCGTTAGGGCTAAAGTAAAAAATATCTGCTTATCCATCTCAAACAGTCGCAAAAAAAATAAGGACAGTATGAATTTTGTGGCTTCATGCTGTCCTTATAGTATTATCAGGTAAATTCTTTCGTCATCTTATGAGCTCACTGATATCCTTCATCAGCTTTTTGGCAAGACTTTCAGATTTTACTTCACTGTCGCTCTCGGCATAGATGCGGATGATGGGTTCAGTATTGGATTTGCGCAGGTGTACCCACTCTTTGTCAAACATGATTTTTACACCATCAGTTTTGTCGATGGGGTGTTTGCTGTATTTTTCCGAAATCTTGCTCAGGATATCACTGAGGTCTATTCCGGACGACAATTCAATTTTGTGTTTGCTGATAAAATAGTCAGGTAAATCTTTTTTGATGCCCTTAACTGTTTTGCCCGTTTTGGCCAGGTGCGTCAGGAATAATGCTATACCTGTGAGTGCGTCGCGTCCATAATGTATGGGAGGATAAATAACCCCTCCGTTACCTTCACCACCGATGACGGCATTCACTTCTTTCATCTTTTCCACCACATTGATTTCGCCCACTGCCGAAGCATGGTATTCTGCTCCATTTTTCAGTGTAATGTCTTTGAGAGCCTGTGTGGAAGAAAGGTTGCTGACGGTGTTTCCCGGGGTGTGCTGCAAAACATAATCAGCAATAGAAACCAGGGTATATTCTTCGCCAAACATTTCACCATTGTTGCAAATAATTGCCAGCCGGTCTACATCAGGGTCCAGTGCAAATCCCACATGGGCATTGCTTTTGGCTACTTCTTCGGAAAGAATGCTGAGGTTTTCGGGCAGGGGTTCGGGGTTGTGAGGAAACAGTCCGTTTGGGTCACAGAAGAGTTCGGTAATTTTTCTAACACCCAGCGCTTCCAGCAATTCCGGAATGGCAATGCCTCCTACTGAGTTTACGGCATCTATAACCACGTGAAAATCGGCATTGGCAATGGCATCAGCATCTACCAGATCCAACGCCAGAACTTTTTCAATATGCATTTCAATGGCCGATTCTTCCAGGGTATATTTTCCGATTTTGTCTGCAGTAGCGTAGGTAAAATTATTATTTTGGGTATAAGCCATCATTTCTTCCCCCTGTGCGCTATTGAGAAACTCTCCTTTTTCGTTGAGAAGTTTCAGTGCGTTCCAGTTTTTGGGGTTGTGGCTTGCCGTAATGATGATACCCCCCTGGCACTTGTATTCTCTGACTCCGATGCCTATGGTAGGGGTAGGTGCCATGCCCGCATCAATAATGTCAATGCCCATAAACTGCAGAGTAGAAACAACCATATTGTTTACTACAGGGCCTGAAATCCGGGCATCACGCCCAATAAGAACAGAAAGCCTTTCTTCTGGAAACCGGTTTTGCAACCAGCTGCCATAGGCTATGGTGTACTTCATAATGTCTACAGGACTAAGGCCTTCACCTGCCTTGCCTCCCAAAGTTCCTCGGATTCCTGAGATAGATGTGATGAGTGTCATAAAACGGATGGTTAAAAATATAGTTCGCAAAGATACTGCTTTAAATGGCCTTTACAATACTATTTTTTCGTTTTGACAAGAAAATTTGTGAATTTAGCTTTACAAATGGTTTTTCATGGTTTGCAGAATGTTATTGATTGTTAGAAGAATTACAGAATCATCTTTGCAGAAAGGCTACAAAATCCTGCTTCCTTATCGGTTCTGTGAGCTAGTCATCCGGTTCCATAACAACATGTTTTTCTTTATCTCCTTCAAAAGCATTGGCGCTTAATCAAAGAACAAACCTATGGAAATACTTACGTGAAAAAAAAACTGCAGTATTTTTTTTGATTTTTATTTTCTTTTAATCAATTAAATTATTAAATTAGTAATAGAAATACTCCTCCCAAATAATGAATCCTCCTTTTTAGCTGTTCATGTGTAATTTTTTGATTACACCGTCTCACTATTTTATTCGCTTCTTTTAAACCTTTAACAATTCTTAGTTATCATCCGGCTTGTCCTGAGAGCAACTTTCTCCTCCCGAAATGCTGTCAAGGAACAATCCAGGTCGGTTTTGTCTTTAATCCTATTAAGATATATTCACTGTTTTTGAGGATTGTTAACACAATTAAATTAAAAAACTAATCTTATGGAAAAAAAATGCCGAATTAAAATCATGCGATTAGCATGGATTGCCGCATTTCTGTTTATTGGCATGCCGGGAGTATTTGCCCAGGAGGTTGACGCAGAAATGATTGACTCTAACGAATTTATAATGCGATATGCTGGGGCTGAAGAAGTCAGGCCTGTTTTCTTTGCATTGCGAAGTGAACCAGGTGCACACGAAATCCATCTTCTGGACACCCTTTCTTCGGAAGAACGCAGCAGAATTGAAGAATCTTTTCAACCCCCGGCTGTTGGAGTCATACGGGATTTGAATCAATCTGTCAGTTTTTATCTCAGCCAGGCTGACATACCCGGGGAAGGAGAATTGTCCGTTGCCGGGGGGCGCCTTACCCGCATCAATAAGGATACCCTGGTTTTTACATCTTTTTTTCAATCTTTAAAAGCAGATGAAATCAGGGTGTTTTTTGAAGAGGGTCATTTTCCGGGAGGTGTTCAGGTAAATATTTTCAGTGAAAATGATTATGCTTTTACCGAAACACAGCTCCGGGGGCGCATTGATGAGTATGGTTTTTATACCACCACAACTTTTGCTGATCATCTTACAATCCAGGTAGTAATTCCTTTAGAACAATTGGAAGAGGAACTATATTTTGTAATTTCCAGAATCATTCACGTAGATAATCGTTACCTCCCCGAGGATGAACGTGCCTGCACCCTGGATGCAAATTGCTCTACAGCCAACAGTTTTTCAGGGATTAATGGATTAAGAAGATCATCAGGTCGGCTCTATTTTCCTGTAGGAACTCTTTATTATTTCTGTTCAGGCAACCAGATAAACGATGCAAGGGCGAAAGACTGGCAGCCATTTCTGTTGACCGCCAATCACTGTTTCAGTACTCAGGCTTCTGCCGCCGGTCTTGAAGCAAGGTTTTACTACTGGTCTACCAGCTGTAACAGTGGAGTGGTTAATCCCAGTCATATTATCAGGAATGGTGCGAACCTTATTGCCACCAATAGTCAGACTGACTTTACCCTGGTGTTAATGAAACAATTTTCGGCTGACTATTTTCTTGGGTGGTCTACCAGTGCAGTTGCCAACAATACTGTCTTACATTCTACCCATCACCCTGGCGGTACATTATTGAAGTACCAGAGAATGCAGAATAAAACTTCACCTGACTTTACATGCACTGGCTTTAGTACTGCCAATTATCACTATACCCAGACTACCCATGGCCGGTCAGCTGGTGGAAGTTCAGGTGCTGCTGTTATTGATGCAGAAATGAGAATAAGAGGACAGCTTTATGGATGGTGCTTTTTGTCAGGAGCAGACGAGTGCTCGTATAGCACATATTACAACATGTGGGGGCGGTTTAATGTGACTTACGCCAATAATAACCTGCAATACTGGCTCAATAACGGTGGTGCAAGTGTTGCTATGTCCACCATTCCTCTTTCAGGTCTTAATTACGGAAATGTTAATGTAGGCTCTTCTTTCAACCTTAATGTAACTGTAACCAACACCGGAACCCGACCTAACTTTATGAACCTTGAGGCCGGGAATGCCACCATTACCGGAACCAATGCCAACCAGTTTTCCATTATAGGCTCCAACTTTTTGTACCTTGCTCCAGGTGAATCCGGTACATTCACAGTGAGATTTACTCCCTCATCAGGCGGTACAAAAACTGCTACCCTGAATATACCTCATAATGCAGACAATATTACCAGCCCAAGAACAATAACGCTCACCGGAACCGGTGTAGCCAATCCCTGTAGTGATATTATTTCGTTGGGAAGCGGGGGAAGTGCCAATGCAAAAACCTATTCAAAAAGCGGTACAGGGGCATGGAATACAACCGTATGTGGCTGGGCTACTCCCGGTCAGGAGCAGGTGTACAGTTTTGTGGCTCCATATACCGGTAATTACAGCATTCAGGTAACTGAGACCAATAACACATATGTAAATTATTTCTGGAAAAGCGGTTCCTGTTCTCAAACAGGCTGGAACTGTATTTCGGATCTTAACAGCCCCGGTGTCTATGGCAATTTTACCTTAACTGCCGGTCAAACCTATCATATACTTTTAGATTCGGAAACCACTGCCCTGGCCACACATACATTTTTTGTTTTTTATAACCCATGCCAGAATATCACCAATATTGCAGGTGCCGGGGCGGCGAATACCCAAACCTATACGGGTGGGGGAAGCGGTGCATGGTTTACTACTACTGCCTCACCTTGCGGTTTTGCCTGTCCGGGGGTTGAAAACATTTATAGTTTTACGCCAACAGTTACAGGAGTATACCAGGTAGAGGTAACTGCGGCAAGCGGATGGGTAAACTACATGTGGAAATCCGGTGCCTGTAATGCTGACAACTGGGAGTGTATTTCTGATTTAAGCTCGCCCGGGGTTTATGGCTCTATGGACATGACTGCCGGAATGACTTACCTGATATTGTTGGATGACGAAAATTCAACGCCGGGAACACATCAGTTTTTCATTAGGGATCCTTTACTTTTTACCCTAACCTTTACAGTTAATGACAGTAATGGAGACGGTATTAGTGATGCTGTGGTTAACCTTGACGGCACAGTGTATCCGGCTGGCACCTATATCTTCAATGATCTTGAGCCCGGTATTTACAATTATTCCATTGCCCGGTCATGCTATGAAACAACCACCGGGCAGGTGAATATTGTTGCAGCAGATGTAACGGAAGACGTTGTGCTTACCAATTTACCCGGTGATGCTAATGATGACGGCGTGGTTAACGTATCGGATGTCGTGGTAATTGTAAATTATTTTATGGGTGAGTCACCTTCACCATTCTGTTTCAACAATGCCGATGTGAATAACGATGGCGAGATCAATGTGCAGGATGTGGTCGGTACGGTAAACATCTTTATGTCAGGCAAAATGGATCCATGGATTGCACTCAACTCATCCGTGGCGTATCTGCATTTGAAAGCAGATGGTATTTTCATTGAAAGCGATGGCACCCTTGCCGGTATTCAGTTTGAACTGACAGGGGACAACCTTGATGAAATGGAGCTGATCTCCAGACTGCCCGGTCATGCAATGACCCATAAAGTTGTGGATGGAATACTTAGAGTGCTGATCTTCAGCATTGATAATTCACCCATCGCTGCCGGAAACATTTCTCTTGCAGATATTAAAAACCCTGCAGAAAACCTGCAATGGCACGATGCTGCCGCTGCAAACCTGAATGCTGATGCAGTTGAGGTAATTCTGCTCACTGAGCCGTTGGGATGGAGAAATGCTGATGCACCTGAAGGGCTGAGAGTGTATCCAAATCCTGTAAAGGATCTGCTTTGGGTTGAGTTTCACAATCACAGCGGAAAGCCGGCAGAGGTCTCACTAACCAATACGCACGCCCAGCAGATTACTGCACAAAAGGTAATTGAGCAGGGCGATATCATGGTGAGCTTTAAAATGAATGAACTTGCCCCCGGTGTTTACTTCATCAGGGTAGATATAGATGGCAGGTATTTTTATGAAAAGATCATTGTAAACTAGCTTGATTGGTAAAGTCTGTTCTGAAAGGGATTACACAATTGACCACCAATGCATCAGAACGAGTAATTGTAATTATAAAACTTTTACTATCAGTAGTTTTTGTGTAAACCCTTTCTCGCAGACTTACATCAGTGATTAATTATTAATGAATTGAATAACTTAAATCAGACCCTTATGAAAATCATACGCTACTTTACAATTCTGTTGTTCTCCTGTTTGCTCACACAAGTAGTTACGGGAGCCAATGTTATGAAGATCAATAATGTAACCGCACAGGCAGGTAATGTGGTCACTATCGAGGTAGAGATCACCAATGCCAATCCCTTTGCCGGCTTCAACTTCGATATCCCTTTACCTGCCGGATTTACTTATGTGGAAGGCACTGCCACCCTTTACAGGGCCAGTGGTCATATGCATAGTTTTTCTATTGTTGCAGGCAATATTGCCAGGGCTATCAGTTTTGCTATTCCTTCCACCAATTTTACGGGTAGTTCCGGGGTGGTTTTTTCTTTCGATGTTACTACCCCGGCAACAGCGGGCACGCATACACTGAACCTTGTGTCTGCAGTAATCTCTGATATCAACGGAAACAATATTTTAACATCTACGCAATCCGGGACAATTGTTCTGGAAGATGTTGTTTCAGAAAACGTGATGAAGATCAACAATGTAACCGCGCAGGCAGGCGATGTGATCACCATCGAGATAGAGATCACCAATACCAATCCCTTTGCCGCTTTTAACTTTGATATCCCTTTGCCGGCCGGTTTTACCTATGTACCTGGTACTGCTACCCTTTACAGGGCCAGCGGCCATACCCATAGTTTTAACATTCTGGAAGGCAATGTTGCCAGGGCTATCAGTTTTGCTATTCCTTCCACCAACTTTACCGGTAGTTCCGGGGTGGTTTTTTCTTTCGATGTTACTACCCCGGGCACGGCGGGCACGCATACACTAAACCTTGTGTCTGCAGTCATCTCCGATATCAACGGAAACAATATTTTAACTTCTACACAATCCGGGACAATTATTCTGGAAGATATACCGTCGGGGAATGTGATGAAGATCAGTGATATTATCGCTACAGGCGGAACTGTCATCACTGTTGAGCTTGAGATCTTAAACAGCGACCCCTTTGCTGCCTTCAACCTTGATATTCCCTTGCCCCCAGGTTTTAGCTATGTGTCCGGTACTGCTACCCTTTTCAGGGCCAATGGTCATACCTTGTCTTTCAGTATTATTGCAGGCAATGTGGCCAGGGCCATCAGTTTTGCCATTCCTACCACCAACTACCAGGGCAGCAGTGGGGTGATCTTGTCATTTCAGCTCAATACCCCGGCCGTTGCAGGCTCATACTCACTACCCATTGTAAGTGGTGTGATCAGCGACTCCAATGGCAATAACATTATCACCGGTACAATCCCGGGAACAGTAACCCTTCAGGCACCGCCCACCGGTTTTTCTTTGCAGGTACAGGTGATCCTGGAAGGAGCTTACACTTCGGGTGGGCCCAATCTCATGCACACCATTCTGAGAGACAATGCCCTGGTTCCCCTTGCTCAACCCTACAATCCTTCACTGCCCTATTTTGGAAACAACAGCCCCTTGTGGTATTACACAGGCAGCGAATCTGTTGCCAGTGTTCCGGCTGGGGTGGTTGACTGGGTGCTGGTAGAATTGCGCGATGCTTCATCTCCAGCGCAGGCATTGCCGGCAACGGTAATTGCCCGAAAGGCAGCCTTTTTGCACAATGATGGTTTTATCAGGGATATTTCCGGTGGGATGCTTTCCTTTGATCTGACCGTTCAGAACAACCTTTATGTTGTGGTTTATCATCGCAACCACCTGGCTGTAATGTCATCCGGTGGATTGCCGCTGGCAGGTGGAGTCTATTCATGGAACTTTACCCAGAGCCTGGGCAAGGCTTTCACCAAGACCATGGACAGATCAGGTTATCTGCAAGGGCAAAAGAATCTTGGGGGAGGTGTATTCGGGATGTTTGGTGGCGATGGCGACGGAAACGGCCAGATCCAGACCCAGGACAAAAACGAAGTGTGGAACGCTGAATCAGGCCTGAGTGGTTACCGTGCCGGTGACTTCGACATGAACAGCCAGGTGCAGACCCAGGACAAAAACAATATATGGAACGTAAACAGCGGAGTGGCGTCGCAGGTGCCATGATGTGACTTATTTGTCGATTTACAATTTTAAAAGCCATCCTTACGGGGGTGGCTTTTTCAATTCAAAGGCAATTAATGAGGGCTTGGTATAAGCCAGACCAAGTGATACCTTGAAAATGTTTTTTCTAATATCTTTCCAAATCTATTTCTCCCAATAAATTGTGTTTTCGTTTAGCCCAAATTGCTTATTCGCAGGGCAATGAACCGATCATAGACCTGATTTAGAAGCTCATTCCTTTACATTTATTGACGAAGCCCTCACATGATTAGGGTATTTACTTTGAGGAAATGGCAGTTTATCTTTGATGAAAAGACCAAACTTTCCTCACATGAAAAGATTTTTATTATTTCTGATACCGTGTATGCTTTCGGTGATCGTTTGGTCTTTTACAAATCCAACTTCGACATGAACAGCAAGCTACAGACCCAGGATAAAAACAATATCTGGAACGTAAACAGCGGAGTGGCATCGCAGGTGCCATGAGGAAGGTGCTCCTGTAATGTATTTAAAATTGACCAATACCAGGCCCTATGAAAACTAAAGCAAATGTTGTTTTAAGGAATTATTTCCTTTTCATTGCAATGATGATCATTTATGCGCCTGTATCCTTATCCCAGCAAGTAGATGCGGCTGGTATTAATATACAGGAATATCTTGAACGTATAAAAGCGTTGGAACCCGATCCTCCAAAGTATTTTATCACCCGTACCGGGTTGGGGCCTGCAGAAATGCATGTTCTGGATACCCTTTCAACCCAGGAACGTAATATGATAGAAAGTCAGGAACAACCCCCTGCAATTGGCATCCTGCGTGACTTAAGACCTTCAATCTATTTTAACCTCGGCCAGATTGATATTCCTGAACAAGGTGAGGTTTCTGTTGCCGGGGGGCGGCTGGGTTGGGTCAATGAAGACACCCTTACCTTTACAACCAGGATAAGCTCCCGGAAGGCAGACGAAATTAGGATTTTCTTTGCTGAAGGCTATTTCCCCCCGGGGGTTATGGTAAATCTATTCAGTGATAATGATGACGCCATTACCCAGGTTCAACTCAGGGGGAAGATTGATGAATACGGATTTTATACAACCACCATCAATGCAGATCATGCAGTCATTCAGGTAGTCATCCCCTATGAAGCGATCAAAGATGACCTCTTTTTTGAGATTGCAAAGGTGATTCATGTGGACAACAGATATTTACCTGAAGATTTCCGGGATTGTTATGAGAATGTTAATTGCGACATTGCCAATAGTTTTTCAGGTATTGAGTCATTAAAAAGCTCAACAGCCCGGCTTCGATACCTTAAAAATTCGCTTTACAGACTTTGCACCGGTAATCTGATCATGGATTCAAGGGATAAGGACTGGCAACCTTTCCTGTTGACTGCAAACCACTGTTTCGACACACAGGAGGTAGCATCAACTTTAGAAGCACGATTTAATTACTGGACCACCAGTTGCACCAGTGATTTTGTAAATCCCTTTGGAATTAGAACCATATATGGAGCAAACCTTATTACCACCAATAGCCAGACTGATTTTACCCTGGTTTTGTTGAAAGGATTTTCATCAAATGTTTTCCTGGGCTGGACTACTGCTTTTCTTGTCGACAATACTGTTTTACATTCGACTCATCACCCTGGTGGAAATCCTATGGTTTATCAAAGAGTTCAATACAAGATCTCACCCAGCTTTGACTGTGCTGTTAACGGTTTTCTGACTTCCCGTTATTTTTACACTCAAACCATCCATGGCCGCGTATTAGGTGGTAGTTCAGGAGGTGCACTCGTTGATGGTAGTCTCAGAATCAGGGGCCAGTTATATGGGTATTGTGCCCTGCCCGGTTGGAATGCTTGTAATTATACTTCATATTATAATATGTGGGGACGATTTAATGTGACTTATGCCAATAATAACCTGCAATATTGGCTAAACAATGGAGGGGCAAGTGTGGCTATGTCGACCAGTCCGGTATCATTACTGAATTATGGAAATGTGAATGTTGGTTCTTTTGTCAACCTCACAGTATCAGTGACCAATACCGGAACCGTACCCAACTTTATGAATCTTGAGGCTGGTGAGGCTACACTTTCAGGAGCCAATGCCGATGAATTCTCCATTATTGGTTCCAATTTTCTCTATCTTGCTCCCGGCGAGTCGGGTACTATCACAGTAAGATTTACTCCTGCAACAGCTGGTTCAAAAATAGCTTTTCTTACCATTCCTCATAATGCTGATAATATTTCCAGTCCAAAATTAATTACCCTCACCGGAAACGGTTTAGCCACCAGTCCCTGCCATGATATTATTTCGTTGGGAAGTGGGGGAAGTGCCAATGCCAGAACCTTTTCCAAAAGTGGTACAGGGTTTTGGAACACTACTTCCTGTGGTTATGCAACCCCCGGTCAGGAGCAGATATATAGTTTTGTGGCACCATTTACCGGCAATTACAGCATACAGGTTACTGCAACCAATAATGCTTTTGTAAATTATTTCTGGAAAAGCGGTTCCTGCTCTCAAACAGGCTGGAACTGTATCTCAGACGTATTCGGCCCTGGTGTCTTTGGTAATTTTACCCTAACTGCCGGTGAAACCTACTATATCCTGCTGGCTTCGGAAACTACCTCCCTGGCTACACAAACCTTCTTTATTTTCTTTAACCCGTGCCAGAATATCACCAACATTGCCGGTACCGGCCCGGAAAACACCCAAACCTATACAGGAGGGGGAACCGGAGCCTGGTTTACCACAACTTTATCTCCTTGCGGATTAACCTCAACGGGAGTTGAAAATATCTACAGTTTTACCCCCACAGTATCGGGATCTTACCAGATAGAGGTAACCGCGGCAAGTGGATTTGTGAATTATATGTGGAAATCAGGCGCCTGTAATGTCTATAATTGGCAATGTATCTCTGATCTGAATACTCCCGGGGTGTATGGCAATATGGACATGATTGCCGGTGAAACTTACCTGGTCTTGCTTGATGACAGAAACACATCACCCGGAACACACCAGTTCTTCATACGCCCCCCGCAGGGTTTTTCACTGCAGCTGCAGGTGATCCTCGAAGGTGCATATACTCCTGGTGGACCCTTCCTGATGCATACCATTCTCAGAGACAATGCATTGGTTCCGCTCGCTCAACCCTACAATCCTTCATTGCCCTACTTTGGAAACAACAGTCCTTTGTGGTATTATACAGGAAGCGAATCTGTGGGCAGTGTTCCGGCCGGGGTGGTTGACTGGGTGCTGGTAGAATTGCGCGATGCTCCATCACCAGCACAGGCATTACCCGCAACGGTAATTGCCAGGAGAGCAGCATTTTTGCATAGCGACGGTTTTGTCAGAGATATTGCAGGGGATATACTTTCCTTTGATCTGACCGTTCAGAACAACCTTTACGTTGTGGTTTACCACCGCAATCACCTTGCCGTGATGTCATCGGGAAGCTTACCCCTGGTGGGTGGTGTATATTCCTGGAACTTCACACAGGGTTTAGACAAGACTTTCGCTAAAACCATGGACAGATCAGGTTATCTGCAAGGGCAAAAAGATCTTGGGGGAGGCGTATTCGGCATGTTTGGTGGTGATGGAGACGGAAACGGCCAGATCCAGACCCAGGACAAAAATGAAGTGTGGAACGCTGAATCAGGCCTGAGCGGCTACCGTGCCGGTGACTTCGACATGAACAGCCAGGTACAGACACAAGACAAAAACAATATTTGGAATGTTAACAGTGGGGTGGCATCGCAGGTGCCCTGAGAATTATCCTATTGACACTTAATCGGTATTGAAGGAACGAACGGATTGTAGAATGTAATGTTGAATGGGTTAAAAAATATCGATAGGATATCCCTTGGTTACAAACTAACAGATTAGAAAAGGGTAAAACAAGGCTGAATGTTTAGCCGCAATACATAGATTATGAAAAAAGCATTATTCTATCTGATTTTACTCCTGCCATTTATTGTCCATGGAGGTAATAGTTCTGAAGTAAAACAGCAACAAGTTGGAAATGAGCGTATTTCTTTTACGCTTGACCTGACCCTTATCCTGGAGGGCCCCTACACCCCGGGAAAGGAAACACTTATGCACACTGCATTGCACGACAACAATCTACTGCCACATTCTCAGCCCTTCAATCCTCATCTGCCTTATCACGGAAATGTAATTCCTGTCTGGTATTATCCGGGAAATGAATCGGTTGCATATATTCCGGTGGGTGTTGTTGACTGGGTGCTTGTGGAAGTGCGCGATGCTTCACAGGGTGATTTTGCCTACACCAACAGTGCCAGGGCCCGCAAACCAGGGTTTCTGCTCAATACCGGTAAAATTACAGGTATTGATGGTGAACTGTTATCCTTCGGTGTAGACATTGAATTTGGTTTGTTCGTGGTGGTATATCACCGAAATCACCTTTCGGTAATGACACCGCAGCCCCTTGAAAATGTTAATGGCAGTTATACCTGGGAAGCAAGGTTTATTTCTAAATTTATACCCAAACAAGTGAAACAACCGCTTACCGCAGGCAAATCACTTTAGGTGGAGATGGAGCAGGAAGAGACGGAACCGGAAGAAACGCCGGTTTCAGTGGCCGCTGCCTGCGCGACACGCAGTTCGGATTACCTGAACATACCCTTCAGCTGATTCCCCAAATACCCGAAGCAGGTGCAGTATATGGCGCAGGAAGCTACCCTGAGGGGCGCGAAGTACTGCTTACGGCAATGGCCAATCCGGGGTATTACTTTGTTGGTTGGTATGTTGACAATGATTTACTGAGCAATGCTGATTCCTAGGTATTCACAATGCCGGGTCATAATGTTAATATTGTTGCCGGATTTGGTCAGGGAACCGATCAACCCTGCCCCGGTATGGAAACCTTTACAGACCCCCGTGATGGTATAGTTTACAATACGGTGCTCATAGGCGATCAGTGCTGGCTGAAGGAAAACCTGAATTATGCAGCAGAAAACAGCTGGTGTTTTCAAAACAATGAAACCCACTGTGCGAACTATGGAAGATTATATGACTGGCAAACTGCCATTGATGTTTGTCCTGCAGGTTGGCATCTGCCTTCACACGACAAAGTGACGGAGCTTGAGCAATTCGTTTGCAGCACCCTGGGAAATGCTGGTTGCGAAACTTTATTTCCTTATAACGCAACAACCACAGGCTGGCGGGGAACTGATGGGGGTAATGCTTTGAAGTCTTGTCGTCAGGTGAATTCACCTCTGGGAGATGGATGCCTCATCTCTGAGCACCCCCGCTGGAATACCCATCCCATCCAATACGGTACCGACCTGGTCGGGTTTTCAGCACTTCCCGGAGGGCACAGGGGGGGCAGCGGTTTCTGGCTGAACTTTGGCACGTGGTTCCAGATCTGGACATCTACTCAGCACTCTGAAACGCATGCCTGGGTAAGATTTATTCCCCATCAGCGCGCTGATATCAGCCGGGAATATGTGGGAAAAGATAATTCCTTTAGTGTAAGATGTTTGAGAAATGAATAGGTGAATGCTTTTGCCAAAGAAAACGAACTGCGATCTAAAAAGAAACAATTGCAATATTCCTGGTTAACCTGAATACTATCCTTCGGCACGCAAATATATTGATGTTGATGGTAGTTTTTATTTCGGTTGTAGAAATTAATTTATTTTTTATCTTTGAAACGATTTCTCCTCCCCCCTGAAATTTATCAAATCGTTCATCAAAAATCAAAGTTATGCGATCTTCATTAATCATTAGTGTGTTCCTGGTGGCAGGGTTAGGGATTTATGGGCAAACACAAAACAAAGAGTTTGAACCCGGGGAGTTTCAAAAGGAGAGTTTCCTGTTGAAGGATACTGTTAATGGGCTTCTTTCTCCTGAAATGGAAGTTTTTTTTCATGAACATGGCTGGCGTTCAGGTCGGATAGTGGGCGGCAGCAGTTCCGATATTTCGGATTATCCATGGCAGGTGGCCATTCTTACATCTTCCAATCAGCAGTTCTGTGGGGGGAGTATTCTCAATGATCGCTGGATATTAACCGCCGCCCATTGTATTGGCGTCTATTCCAATATCAGGGTCAGGGCAGGAGTTACCAACAAGACCAACCCCGGACAGACCATAACCGTTGAACAGCAGATCGTCCATCCCGATTACCAGAGCATCAATAACTACGATCACGATATAGCTCTTTTGTATTTATCATCTCCTCTGGACCTGAGCGGGAATAATGCAAGGGCCATTCCCATCATGACGCAGACACTTTCGTCAGAAGGTTTTGATGCACCCGGAGTACTATCGACAATCACAGGTTGGGGTGCTTTATCATGGCAGGGTAGTGGTACCAATATATTGCAGGCAGCCCAGGTACCTATTACCAGTAATATTGGATCCTATCCACCCTCACTCATTACCCCTGATATGCTGCTGGCAGGATATCCTGAAGGGGGAGTGGATGCCTGCCAGGGCGACAGTGGTGGGCCATTGGCTGTGCCCGATGGAAATGGCTACTGGTATCTGGCCGGGATCACAAGCTGGGGAAATGGTTGTGCATTCCCCAATTATCCCGGGGTATATGCCCGGGTGAGCCATTTTGAAGACTGGATAGGACAATATGTGCCATTAACCCATCCCGATGCTCCTGGCACTCCGGAGAATTTTACTCTGGAGGCTGGAAAGAACGATGCACTTCAGGTAAACATTCAATGGAGTAATCCAACAAATACATTCTCAGGTGAGATACTCACAGAGCTCTCAGAGGTGAGGTTATACCGCAACAACGAATTGATTTATTCCCTTGAGGAACCTGTTCCCGGAGCAATGGAATCTTACATGGACAGCGATGTTCCGCAGGCAGGGATGTACAATTACAGCCTCAGAGGTATTAACAACGCAGGGGAAGGATTGCAGGCCAGGTTATGGGTTTTTGCAGGGGAGAAAGGTGTACTCATGAAAGAATTCTTTACAGATTCACAGGGTGCACTGCCTCAGGGCTGGCTGCGAACGGGTGATGCCGGGCATCACTGGTTTGTGAGTAATACTTTTGAGGCAGGAGGCCAGATGCCGGAGCTGCAGCTATTCTGGAATCCTGCTGCCAGTGGTTTGAGTCGTGTGGTTTCTTACCCCGTTGCTATTGCCGGCCAGGAAGAGTTGTCGTTAAGTTTAAGACAGTTCCTAAATAACTGGCCCGGAGCCAATGAAGGTGAGATTGCTGCTATTGATGTTACGTTTGATAACGCAAAAACCTGGAATACAATCTGGGAAAACCTTATAAATGCTGATATTTCTCAGGGTTTGTATCAGTTCAGTTTCAGTGTGCCTTCTGCGGCAAATTCTGTACAGCTGGGAATCCGTTTTGAGGGCGACTCCTATAATATCAACCATTGGTACCTGGATGATTTTATCCTGACTTTCGAAACAGAAACAGCAACTCAACTGGATATCAACCTCGTTCTGGAGGGCCCTCACGCTCCTGAGGGAGAAGCGCTCATGCATACAAATTTGCGGGATGCTGGTGTGATACCCCTCAGCCAGCCTTTTGGTCCACAATTACCTTATTTTGGCAATGATCAGCCTGTGTGGTACTACACCGGCAGTGAGGTTGCCGAAAGTTTACCGGAAGACGTTGTGGATTGGGTGCTGCTGGAATTAAGGGATGCCCCCGATGTTTCGCAGGCTGATGTGGGAACTGTTGTCTGGCGACGCGCGGCATTGCTTCTTAATACGGGTGAAGTGACTGACCTTTCAGGAGAGTCTTTGATGGTAAATGTACAGCCAGAAAATGAACTTTTTGTTGTTGTTTATCATCGCAATCACCTGGCTGTGATGTCTGCACAACCGCTTCTTTTCAACGATGGCACCTATAGCTGGGATTTCACCACTGGCATCCAACAGGCCTATCAGCAAGGGCAAAAACATCTGGGCAACGGTATTTACGGCTTGTTTGGAGGCGATGGAGACGGTAACGGCCAGATACAAACCCAGGATAAAAATGAAATATGGAACCAGCAGGCCGGTCAGAGCGGCTACCTTCCCGGTGATTTTGATCTCAATGGCCAGGTGCAGACTCAGGACAAAAATGAGATTTGGAACCCCAACAGTGGGGTGGCTGCTCAGGTGCCATAGCCAAAAAATCCCTGACTCAATAGTTGAAAATATTTAACAGAAAACCTTAAACACAACATCTGAACATGGCACACTATTATTCAAAAAAAAAGGTTCCGGGTTGGTTTTCAATGCTATTTATCTTGTTATTGTTGTTCTGTTTACTATCTGCCTTGCCGGCTGGGGCACAACCCTACAACGTCGGGCAATTCCAGCAAACCTTTATTGATCCTGACCGCAATAACAGGGCTATTCTCACAGAAGTTTATTTTCCTGCCGATGAGAATGGAAACCTTGTCGAAGGGGAGTTTCCTCTTTTGGTTTTTGGCCATGGTTTTGTGATGACCTGGAGTGCCTACCAGAATCTGTGGGAATATTTTGTTCCACGGGGTTATGTAATGGCTTTTCCAAGGACAGAAAGCGGTTTCAGTCCCAGTCACCAGAATTTCGGGCTGGATATTGCGTTTCTGGCCGATGCCATCAATGAGCTGTCAGATGACCCCGGTTCGGCTCTGTTCCAGGGGCTCAACGGAAAGGTCGCTGCCATGGGGCACTCCATGGGAGGAGGAGCCGCTGTACTTGCTGCATCATATAATCCCAATATCACGGCACTGCTTACCCTTGCCCCGGCTGAAACCTCACCCTCAGCCATTGCGGCTGCAGAAAATGTTACCATCCCTTCGCTCATTTTTTCCGGAAGTTCCGACGATGTTACCCCGGAAAATACTAACCAGGCTCCTGTTTTCAACGCACTGAACAGTCAGGCGAAAACATGGATCAGCATCACAGGGGGAGGACACTGCTATTTTGCCAACTACAACTTCAATTGTGCTTTTGGTGAGTCTTTCTCTTCGGGAAACATCACCATTAGCCGGCAGGAACAGCAGCAGGCCACGGCCGACTTCTCTATTCTCTGGCTGAATTATTTCCTCCGCGATGATTGTGCAGCTCTCACCGTTTTCCAGGATTCCCTGCAGCTCTCTCCCAGGATAGCATACCAGCAGGAGCAGGACATTGATGTGCCTGTGGTTACCCGTGAAGGTGACCAGCTCCTGGGCAGTCCCGCGGCAACATGGCAGTGGTATTTCGATGGAGAGCCGGTAACGGGCGCTGATCAGCAGTTTTTTCAGCCACAGCAGAGCGGCACATACCAGGTTGAAGTAACCTATTTTAACCTTTGCAAATACATTTCCGAACCCTTTGAATTTTTAATGGAGTATTCCATTTCCATTGCCACAGAACCTTCCGGATCTGGCGAGGTATTTATTGTCCCTGAGCCACCCTGGCTTGAGGGTACTTTCATTGAACTACAGGCAATGGCAAATGATGGATTTACTTTCCTGCATTGGAAAGAAAATGGTGAAGTAGTGAGCGCTTTCCCCCAATATTCATTTGTGATTGACAGAGATCGTAATCTCACTGCAGGGTTTGAACCCGCAGTGCAATCATTCCAATTGCGCCTGAGTGTGATGCTTGAGGGAGCCTGGCTACCCAATGGCAATGGACAGATGCACACTTCACTCAGAGATGGGGGATTTATACCACTGCAACAACCCTTCGGAGTTGAATTGCCGTGGTTTGGCAATCCATTGCCTTTGTGGCACTACACGGGTGATGAGGTTGTGGAAACCATTTTACCCAATGTGGTTGACTGGGTATTGGTAGAACTCAGAGATGCTCCTGCTGCTGATTTGGCCACCAGTCACACCTCTGTTGCGCGCAGAGCCGCCTTGCTGTTAAACAACGGTAATGTGGTTTGCACCAACTATGAGAACCTGAATTTTGACATCTCCGTTGCGAGTCAGCTTTTTGTTGTGGTTTATCACCGCAACCATGTTTCCATAATCTCTTCCGGGGCCCTGTCAAACAATGACGGGGTTTACCAATGGAATTTTATGGCAGGACCGGAACAGGCATATCTGCAAGGACAAAAACATTTGGGTAATAATTTCTACGGCATGTTTGGCGGTGATGGAGACGGCAACGGCCAGATCCAGACCCAGGACAAAAATGAAGTATGGAACCAGCAGGCCGGTCAGAGTGGCTACCTTCCCGGTGATTTTGATCTCAATGGCCAGGTGCAGACCCAGGATAAGAACAATATCTGGAATCCTAACAGTGGAGTGGCTACTCAGGTGCCCTGATGTCAGGCGATCCCATAACCTGGAAAGAACCACCTCACCGGGGTGGTTTTTTTTCGTACATCGGAGTTTTTACTGCTATCCCTGGCTCTTTTGTGGGTTTGCAAATTGGTTATAACGATGGTGGGTGCAATATTCTGGATAAATATTGAAAAAAGTTGCACAAAGAAGAAAATATTTCAAAAATTAAACGTAAATTTAAATAGGTAATTGCACAATCATCCATTAAATGGGTTTGAAACTATTTGGCATAGAAAGAACTTCCCTCCTCAATCTTTTTATGTATCTACAATTCGCTATCATGGTTTTTTTACCTCAAAGAAGTTAAGTGTTTAGCTTAATTGTTGGATATTCATCTGTTGAGATTCTTTTCAATAATTATCATGTAAGTTTATTTTAAAAATATCATATCCTTTCGGTACACGTTGAAAACCCCTGATAAGCCTGAACCTGTCAATGATCTCCAGTGCTTATTTATAAGTAATCAAATCCAATATACTATGAAAAGCAGATTATTTCTATCCCGTCTTCTTTTGCTGTGCATGAGTATTTTTGTGTTTTCCATATTGAAGGGCCAGAATTACCAATTGCAGCAATTTACTTTTTCCACCGGTTCCAGTCTTGCCAATCCACCTTTATCTTCCGGGTATATTTTGCAGGGGAGTGTTTTTGGTGTGATTTCCGGACCTGAGGCGCAGAGTGCCGGCTATCGTTTGCAACCGGGGTTTTACCTGGGGCCTCTTTTGCTGGAAAGCCCTGATGGGCTGCTGAGCCTGAAAGTATTCCTTGAGGGACCTTTCAACAGCGGCTCCGGCCAGATGAATACCGATCTTCATGCTGCAGGTCTCATCCCTCTTGCCCAACCCTACAACCAGTTGCCCTGGAATTACGCTGGCAGCGAATCGGTGGGAAGCATTCCTTCCGGTGTGGTTGACTGGCTGCTGGTAGAACTGCGTGATGCTCCCTCAGCAGCGCAGGCCACATCAGCTACCATTCTTTCCGGTTGGCCCAGGGCTTTTTTCCTTAAAGCCGATGGTTCCATTACCGCACTTGACGGAAGCAATCTGCCCCAATTAAATGATCTTGCCTTTGACCATAATCTCTATGTGGTGGTTCGTCACCGCAACCACCTGGCGGTAATGTCTTCTGGAGGGCTTCCCAAAATTGATGATTCCTATACCTGGGATTTTACCAATGCAATTACACAGGCTTATATGTCGGGACAGAAGCTTATCGGGGCAGGAGCTTTCGGTATGTTTGGCGGCGATGGTGATGCCAATGGACAAGTACAGACCCAGGATAAAAACAATGTCTGGAACCTGCAGTCAGGGTTGAGCGGATATCTGCAGGGCGATTTCGACCTCAACGGTCAGGTACAGACCCAGGACAAAAACAATGTTTGGAATCCCAATAGCGGGATTGGCACCTCGGTACCCTGATTGGTAATTAATTTTCAGGTTTTCACTGAAAAATGCTACATAAAATCATTTTAGCAGATTCATTTATTGCTTCAGGATTAAGAACCTGCCTGGGCCTTTACAATTTGTGCAGAATCATAAATACAATCAATATTGTCCTTAATCTATTATTCCTATGAAGAAACTATTTATCCATGCATTCTTACTCATATGGGTTATGGGTTTGTGCGCGCAGGGAAATTATTTTGTGGCCGACATGGCAGACAGCCTTCTGACAGACAGATCCGATAATATTCCTCAGTTAATTTCATTTAGTGGAAGACTGGCAGACAACCAGGGTAATCCTCTTAATTCGAGCCTTTCCGTTACCTTTTCCATTTACAGCGTATCTTCCGGTGGTAGTGCCTTATGGTCTGAAGTAACAAATATCCAGGTAACCGATGGTTTGTTTCAGGTCAACCTGGGTGCACAAACTCCAATTCCACCCTCAGTTTTTTCAGACGTCAACAGATGGCTTGGTATCAAAGTAGGTTCAGATGCCGAAATGTCGCCCCGCACGCGTATTGCCAGCGTCGGATATGCCATGCAGGCCGGCGGAGCAGCCGGTGGTGACCTTGCCGGAAACTATCCCAACCCAACTATAGCCGCGGGCGCCATTACCTCATCTAAACTGGCATCAAACATTAATATCAATACTACCGGTTCTGTGTCAGCGGCCAATAATTCTAACCTGGGAAGTGCCGTTTCGGGTATCTCTACCGCTAATCTCGGGATCTCTTATGGAGGAAGATTTGAGGCAACAGGCTCTAGTGGCAGGGGAGTTTATGGATTAGCCACCTCCTCTTCCGGAACTAATATCGGTGGTAATTTTCTCACCAACAGTTCATCTGGCACAGGGGTCTTCGGGAACGCCAATTCAACAACAGGAACGGTATATGGTGTAAGGGGATATTCCAATAGCAATAACGGGTATGGTGTTTATGGTTTGAATACCAGCGGCACCTTTGCCTATCTCGGTTCAGGTTTAGCTGGTCTTTATGCCGAACGTCAAAGCGGGGTGGACGCGTTTATAGCTACCAATGGCTATGGTATTATTGCCCGAACAAACAGAAGTACTGCTATAGCCGTGTATGGTATTCAGTATGGTTCAGCCTGGCGTGCAGGAAGTTTTGATGGAACCGTTGTCGTTGCAGGTACACTTTCCAAATCCGGGGGATCATTTGAAATAGACCATCCTTTAGATCCGGAAAACAAATTTCTCAGACATAGCTTTGTAGAATCACCGGATATGCTGAATATTTACAATGGCAATGTTATTACCGATGAAGAAGGTTTTGCCACTATCGGATTGCCCGAATATTTCCATGCCCTTAACAGGGATTTCCGTTACCAGCTAACTGTAATCGGTGAGTTTGCCCAGGCCATCATTGCCAGTAAAATAGAAAATGGAGCATTTGTAATCAGAACAGATAAACCCCAAATTGAGGTATCCTGGCAGGTAACCGGTATCAGAATAGATCCCTGGGCAGAAGAAAACCGCATTGTGGTGGAAGAATATAAGCCCGAAAAGATCAGGGGGTTTTACGTTCATCCTGAGCTATATGGAAAGCCAGCCAACAGATCTCTAACCTGGGGTATGAATCCGGAGAACATGATGGAACTCGAAGAGCACCGGCAATCTATCAGACAGAAAAATGCAGAACTTTTACAACAGCTCAGGGAAGAAGATACCCCCTGATATCCATGCCTGAATCTCTGGAAATAATCAATTGAGTCCGCTCTGAAAAGTATAATTTCTGGTATTAAGCAAGATGATCTCATTTGTTAAGCGCTGTAATTCCATTAGATGCAAACTCCCCGCACGTGCGGGACCGGGGGGGGGCTTTTCGGAGTGGACTCATCATTTATAATCGTAAACCATAATTATTCCCCACTTAAAAACATATCTGTATGAAAAAAATCCTTATTGCCCTGTTTTTCCTTGTATGCATATTCAATGCATCATCCCAGGAATTTGAAGCCATTTTATATAATGAAAGTGTCATGGAGAAAGATGATAAATCCGATAATATTCCTCAGTTAATTTCATTTAGTGGAAGACTGGCAGACAACCAGGGTAATCCTCTTAATTCGAGCCTTTCCGTTACCTTTTCCATTTACAGCGTATCTTCCGGTGGTAGTGCCTTATGGTCTGAAGTAACAAATATCCAGGTAACCGATGGTTTGTTTCAGGTCAACCTGGGTGCACAAACTCCAATTCCACCCTCAGTTTTTTCAGACGTCAACAGATGGCTTGGTATCAAAGTAGGTTCAGATGCCGAAATGTCGCCCCGCACGCGTATTGCCAGCGTCGGATATGCCATGCAGGCCGGCGGAGCAGCCGGTGGTGACCTTGCCGG
>RECE01000372.1 GCA_007694165.1 Bacteroidota bacterium | reverse complement strand
TCAGCAGATCACTTTCCAACATGGGGCGTGTGCTGATACGCGGCAAACGTGTGCCTGTAATCGGCACCGTTACCATGAACACCATGACCGTTAATGTTTCCGACATACCCGGTGTGGAACGCGGCGACGAAGTGGTGATTATAGGAAAACAAAAACGAATGAATATATCTGTTGCTTCTTTCTCCGAAATGAGCAATGAACTTAATTACCAGACCCTTACAAGAATACCTGCGGATATACCGAGGGTTGTGGTGAAATAATATCAGATTATTTTTTTACAATATTCATTATTATAAAACAAATCCTCATATATTTGAAGACAGGGAAATTCAGATTTCAGAGTTTCCAAATTTTTAGCCACAAAAAAGCATTTCAATTTAATTGGGGAATAATTATCATAATACTTCATCCCGAAAAATCCCTTTTCTGGTAAATCGGCCTTTTCCTTTAAAAACATCAAAAAAAGGCAAAATATCGTTATTGGTTTTATTTATCATTTTATTGCTTGGTTTTGCTTTTCTTGTCCTGCCAAAACCTGCATTCAATGATCCCGTTTGCACGGTTTTGATATCGCAGGATGGCTCACTGCTTGCGGCTACCATTGCTGCAGATGAGCAATACCGGTTTCCACCCAACAATAATATACCATATCGTTTTGAGCAATGTATCCTCACATTTGAAGACCGGCATTTTTATCGTCATCCGGGCATTAATCCTTTCTCCATATTAAGGGCTGCCTGGAATAATATCAAGGCCCGGCGTATCATACAAGGCGGCAGCACAATCAGTATGCAGACAGTAAGACTGTATCGCAAGGGGAAAAGCCGTACATTATTTGAAAAAATCATTGAAGCTGTTTTGACACTTCGGCTCGAAACAGGCAACAGTAAAAAAGAGATACTAGCACTTTATACATCCAATGCACCGTTTGGGGGAAATGTGGTCGGACTGGATGCTGCTGCATGGCGTTACTACGGACGTTCGCCCCACGATCTCAGTTGGGCTGAATCGGCAGCATTGGCGGTATTGCCCAATGCTCCTGCACTGGTTTTCCCCGGAAGGAACCCTGATGAACTGCGCCGCAAGCGCGACAGACTTCTGGAACAACTTTATAAAAACGGCACCATTGACAGTTTAACCTGGCAGTTGTCACTGCTGGAGCCATTGCCAGCGAGGCCCATGCCACTACCAAGGTTAGCTCCCCATTTGCTCACCCGTGTGCTTTCAGAAGGGAAAAGGGGTGAAATCATTGTCACAACACTTAATCCTGTTTTGCAGCAACAAGCCATGGAGGTGCTTGAAAGACACCATAGCAGACTTTCAGGAAATCATATTCACAATGCTGCAGTGCTTCTACTGGATATAGAAACCAATGAAGCCCTGGTTTATATTGGGAATACACCCGGAGAACGTTTTGGCAATCATGTGGATGTGATAACAGCTCCACGCAGCACAGGAAGCATACTTAAACCTTTTTTGTATGCCTCCATGCTGAATGACGGACAGCTATTACCCCGCACACTGGTGCCGGATATCCCCACCCAAATCGGAGGTTACACTCCCAGAAATTTTCATCCTGAATATGACGGAGCAGTACCGGCATCACGGGCTGTTGCAAGGTCATTAAACGTTCCGGCAGTCAGGCTTCTGCAACAATATGGAGTTGAGCATTTTCATTTTAAATTGAGAAATCTTGGCCTTACCACAATCAACAGAACAGCTGAGGATTATGGGCTCTCTTTGATATTAGGTGGCGCCGAAGCTACCTTATGGGATTTGGCAGGGGTATATGCCGGTATGGCCAGGACACTGAATAATTATGGCAGGTTTAACAGCATGTATGACAAAAAAAATTATACCCCGCCTATTTATAACCCTAAAACTTTCTCAAAAGAAGATGTCATATTAACAGATCATTCGGTATTAAATGCCTCATCCATCTATTTCTGTTTTGAAGCTATGAAAGAAGTTGCAAGGCCTGATGAACTGGCCGGCTGGCAATATTTCTCTTCTTCACGTTCTGTGGCATGGAAAACAGGAACGAGCTTCGGGCACCGAGATGCCTGGGCTATCGGTTTGAATCCAAAATATGTTGTAGCTGTTTGGGTAGGAAATGCCAGCGGAGAAGGCCGGCCTGATCTTACCGGCGTTTCGGCTGCTGCACCCATTTTATTTGATATTTTTGGACTGCTACCCACTTCACCCTGGTTTGATAGACCCTTTGATGATTTGGTTAAAGTAGCTGTTTGCAATCACAGCGGGCACAGAGCCTCTGCATTTTGCTCATCAGTTGATTCAACATGGATTCCGGTAAGAGGCCTCGATACACGTGCATGCCCCTATCACAGGCTTATACACCTTAATCCGGAGAAAACCCATAGAGTCACAGATAAATGCATGGAAGTAAATGAAATCCTCACCGAGTCGTGGTTCGTGCTTCCCCCGGCTATGGAATGGTTTTTCAAAAGAAAAAATCCTTTTTACAGAGAACTTCCTCCCGTTGCCTATGGATGTGATTCTGAGCATGATATGAATCCGATGGCGTTACTTTATCCCAGAATTGCCGATGCACAGATCTTTATTCCCAAAGACCTTGACGGCGAGCTTTCAGAAGCCATTTTTGAAGCAGCACATACCAATGCTGATGCGCAGATTTTCTGGCATTTAAATGACAATTATATTGGCAAAACCCGCTATTTCCATAAAATGGCTTTGCAACCTGAAAAAGGAAATCATAAACTCACGCTGGTAGATGAAAATGGAAACACGCTTCAGGTTGGATTCAGTGTAGTAAACAGATAAAAAGACACATATTAATACCCCAAGTTAAATGAAAAAAAGACCTCTCATCATCACAATCGCCAGCTTGGTTGTACTTGTAGCTACAGCACTGATACTCAGACAGGCAACCAAAGCCACAGAAAAACCTTCAACAGGTGATTTCAGCAATTATATTGCTGCTCACACAGCAGGGACCATTTCTACAATTGAAAACATTCGGGTAGTTTTTGCCAACGATGCAGTCAAATCAGAAGAAATTGGCAAAAAAGCTGAGTCCAGAATTATCAGAATCAGACCTTCAGTTAAAGGATCATTGATATGGGATAATGAACGAACGCTGGAGTTCAAACCTGATGAGCCATTGGAAGGTGGAAAGGAGTTCAGTATAAATGTAGATTTAAAACGCATTTTTCATGATATTCCTGAAGAGTACCATGAATTTATCTTTCTGTTTCGTACAGTAAAACAGGATATGGAGCTCGTAACAGAGGGGCTGGAGTTTTATGATGATTCAAACAGACAAGACAGGCGTGTTGCAGGCAGAATCCTAACGGCTGATTTTGCAGATCCTGATATTGTAAAAGGTTTATTGAATGCCCGGCAGGGTAATAAAAGTCTGGAAATCACCTGGACAGTTTCTCAGGATTCACGTAGACACAATTTCTGGGTTGAAGGAGTAATGCAATCTGAAGAAACGGAAAAAATTATACTCACCGTGAATGGCAGAAAGCTAGGTGTTGATTTTAACAAGGAAGTTGAATTTGAAATACCTGCACGAGGTAAATTCAGGGTTTTATCACACAATGTTATTCAAACGCCGGAACAATACCTGGAAATCAGATTTTCGGAACCCCTGGATCCGTCACAAAACATAGATGGATTGATAAGAGTTACCGACAATCCTGATATTCGTATCATTGTGGAAGGGAACCTGGTAAAGATTTATCCTGTTAACCGGTTAACCGGTAATTACGATTTTGAAATTTCGGGTGGTATCCGTACAATCCACCGTCAACGGCTGGAAGAACCTGTTTTGCTTTCTGCCACATTTGAAGTAATCAAGCCACAAGTAAGGCTTGTGGGCCAGGGAGTGATCATGCCGGACTCAGATGGATTGTATTTTCCTTTTCAGGCGGTCAGCCTGAGAGCAGTAGATGTAAGTATTACGAGGATATTTGAGCAAAATATTGCGCAATTTCTGCAAAGCAACAGTCTGATGGGTCAGTCGGAACTTCGCAGGGTGGGTCGGCGCATTCTGAGAAAAACTATTTTGCTTGATCAGCAAGGACCGGTAGATTTTAATACATGGAATACATATCATATAGATTTGGCAGAGCTCATTCAGGCAGAACCGGGAGCCATTTACCAGGTAACCATTAATTTCAGGATGGAGTATTCCACCTATGACTGTAATGGTTCAGAAACCCGGCAACCCATTCAGATCATTGAAGAAAGATACGATCCCTCTGATGATCTTATCTGGCAATATTATGACTGGGGTGAATTCAACTGGCGTGAACGTGATAACCCCTGTCATCCAACTTATTACCGGTATCAATCTGTCAGCCGCAATGTTCTGGCTTCAGACCTGGGTTTGATTGCCAAATCCGGATCAGATGGTTCTATGATTTTTGTTGCCACCAATCTGAATAGCGGTAAGCCTTCACAGAATGTTAACGTTGAAATATTGAACTACCAGCAGCAGGTTATCGCAAAGGGAGTGACCAACAACATGGGATTGACAGAATTTAAATTTGATGAACAGACTGTACCTTTTCTTGCCATCGCAAAAAGCGGAAACCAAAGGGGATATCTGAAGCTCGACCGGGGTTCATCATTGTCCCTGAGTGCATTTGATGTTTCCGGAACATCTGTTCAAAGAGGGTTGAAAGGATTTCTTTATGGTGAAAGAGGTGTATGGCGTCCGGGAGACACACTGTTTATCTCTTTTATTCTGGAAGATAAAGAAAGAACCCTTCCTGTCAATCACCCGGTTACTTTTGAGATGACAAATCCCCGCGGGCAGCTCATACACAGAAGTGTTGCTACGCAATCAAAAGGAGGTATATACAGCTTTCCGGTTACAACTGACAGGGACGCTCCAACAGGCAATTACCGGGCCGAGGTAAAAGTGGGAGGAGCTGTTTTTACTGATAATTTCAAAGTAGAAACTGTTATGCCCAACCGGCTCAAAATCAATTTAACCATTGATGATGATGCACTGCGACATGGTAAAGCTACCACAGCACAATTTGAGTCCAGTTGGTTGCATGGTGCACCTGCCCGTAATCTTAAAGTTAGGGTTGATGCTATACTTTCTCAATCTGTAACTTCCTTTGAGGGATACGAAAAATTCATATTTGACGATCCGGCAAGAAGATTTGAAGCAGAAGAGCAAACCATTTTCGAAGGGCGGCTGGATGCAAATGGTAAAACGACCTTTCAACCCAGAATTCAGGTAAAAACTGCAGCTCCCGGTAGACTTAACGCCAATTTCACCGCGCGTGTATTTGAAGAAGGTGGCGCTTACAGTATTGACAGATTTACTTTGCCATACTATCCTTATGAAACTTTTGCAGGAATAAGCCTGCCTGAATCACAAAGAAGGCAATACAGATTTTATACCGATACCACACATGTTATTGAATTGGTAAGTTTAAGTGCAGATGGAAAGCCATTACCGGGAAAGGAGTTAAACATCGAAGTGTATAAAATTGACTGGCGCTGGTGGTGGGAACGTCGGCGTGAGGATTTGTCAGGATACATTTCAGGATCGCATCATCGTCCTGTGCAAAGAGCAAAAGTTACAACAGATAGAAATGGTAAGGCAAAATGGAATCTCAGAATTAACCATCCTGAATGGGGCAGATTCTTGATCAGGGTTGCAGACGCAACAGGTGATCATGCAGCCGGAACTGTAATTTATATGGATTGGCCCGGTTGGATAGCAAGAGACAGGCAATTAACTCCTGAAGCTGCCAGTATGCTTGTTTTTGCATCGAACAAAGAGAAGTATAACGTGGGGGAAAATATTCATCTTACCATACCAAGTCCTGATAAAGGAAAAATATTTCTTACTTTTGAAAGCGGAACCAGGGTGCTTGAATCGCACTGGATTGATGCTACAAAAGGAGAAACGGTATTTACCCTGGCAGCTACCAAAGAAATGTCGCCCAATGTTTATATCAATGCCATGCTTCTTCAACCCCATGCGCAAACTGCCAACGACCTGCCAATCAGAATGTACGGAATGGTACCCATAGGTGTTGAAGACCCAAATACACATATCACTCCCGTCATAAAAATGCCCGATGAATTGGAACCGGAAAAAAATGTCTCCATTACAGTTTCTGAAAAAGATGGCAAACCGATGGCATTTACACTTGCAGTGGTAGATGATGGTTTGCTCGATCTTACCCGGTTTCGCACACCCGATCCCTGGGGCAGATTCTATGCACGCGAAGCCCTGGGTGTTAACACCTGGGATTTGTATGACCTTGTGATTGGGGCTACTGCAGGCCGGATGCAAAGAATTCTTTCAGTGGGCGGCGATGAAGAGGCAGTAATTCAAGGAGATAAAACTGCCAACCGCTTTAAACCGGTGGTACGTTTCTTTGGTCCGTTTGAAACAGCAAGAGGGCGCAGCCATCAAATCGATTTTACCATGCCGAATTACATTGGCTCTGTAAGGGTTATGGTTGTTGCAGCAAAGGAGGGTGCTTATGGTTCTGCTGAAAAAACAGTTCCGGTAAGAAAATCTCTTATGACCCTGGCTACTTTGCCCCGCGTTCTTGGTCCTGAAGAAGATGTGATTCTTCCGGTAACCGTTTTCGCTATGGATGAAAACATCAGAAATGTAAAAGTGCGGGTTGAAACGAATGAGCTACTGAATTTACAGGGTGCAGGTGAACAAACCATACGATTTGACAGCCCGGGAGATCAGGTAGTAAGATTTAATCTGAAAACTGCTGCCCGTCTGGGTGTTGCACGGGTGAAAGTAACTGCAGAAAGTGGCAGGGAAAGAGCTACGTATGAAATAGAACTTGATGTAAGAAACCCCAATCCACCCATGACCCTCGTAAGAGATACCGTATTGAATAAGGGCGACACATGGCGTGCCAGCTACAACGCTTTTGGAATCCGGGGTACAAATACGGCAAGTATTGAAATAAGCACTTTACCACCCATAAACCTTGGCAAAAGATTAAAATTCCTGTTAGGATATCCCCACGGTTGCCTCGAGCAAACAGTTTCCAGAGCTTTCCCACAACTGTTTATCAGTAAGCTGGCTGAAGTGGATGAAAATGTGAAAAGAGCAGCAGAACAAAATGTAAGAAATGCTCTGGACAATATGCGGAGATTTCGCAGTCCGGAAGGAGGACTCACCCTGTGGCCCGGGGGCACCTATCCTGATAGTTGGGGTACTATATACGCCGGACATTTTATGCTGGAAGCTCAGCGCCTGGGATACTCACTACCAGCCGGTATTATGGACGGGTGGATTCGCAGCACACAACGGGCTGCAAGAAACTGGTCACAAACCCAACGCACTGCATATGGAAACACTGACCTGGTGCAGGCTTACAGGTTATATGTGCTTGCCATGGCCCAGAAACCTGAAATGGGGGCTATGAACAGGTTGCGGGAAACATCAGATCTTTCTCTCGCAGCCCGGTGGAGACTGGCAGCAGCTTACGCCATGGCAGGAAATCCAGAAGCAGCAAGGTCTATTGTAGAAAACGCTTCTACCCGGATCAGTTCTTACCGTGAACAAGCTTTTACCTATGGATCGCATATTCGCGATATGGCAATGATAGTAGAAACCCTAGTTCTGCTTGATGATTTGACAAAGGCAATGCCTTTGCTTCAGGAGATTTCCAAAACAATGAGTTCTGATTCCTGGATGAGTACACAGGAAATTTCATTCTGCCTGCTGGCATTCTCAAAATTTGCCGAATCAGACAAAACATCAGATGGAACCGATGCGAGGATATCTATTCATGGCCAACAAACCCGGCGTTTTACTTCAAAACTGCCCGTTTTACAGCATAGCTTTGAACCCGTGCAATCAGGACAGGGACAAGTGGAGGTAAACAATAATGGAGAAGGAATTCTTTTTGCCAGATTGATCAACCACGGAATTCCACTTGCAGGCCAGGAAGTAGCACAAAGCAATAACATCCGTATGGATGTAAAATACTCACTTATGGATGGCAGCTCCATTACACCCGGGCGCATCACACAGGGAACAGACTTTTATGCAGAGGTAACCGTGACAAATCCGGGCACCAGAATGGACCTGGAACAGTTGATACTCTCATATATAGTACCCTCAGGATGGGAGATTCGCAGCAGCCGTTTGGATAAGGGTGAACAGGCCCTTGCATCATCTGCCTATGAGTACCAGGATATTCGCGATGACAGGGTATACACTTATTTTAACCTGCCACGTGGTACGGCAAAAACTTTCAGGATCAGGTTCAATGCTGCTTACGAAGGCCGGTTTTACATGCCGGGAATCAGTTGCGAAGCGATGTACGACAATTCTGTCAATGCCCGCACCATGGGAAGCTGGGTGGAGGTGAGACTGCCTTAATTTATTAATCATTATCAGAACAAAAACCTTCTCCCCCACTGCCGTTTTCAGGTTTTTTCATACTTTTGGGTTTTCTCAAACCAAAACACACTGAAAGATGTCGATCGATCAATCGGTAAACCAAAGGTTCAGCAGTCGGTTGGGGCTTTTGCTCAGTGCCCTGGGAATTGCAGTGGGTACGGGAAACATCTGGCGCTTTCCGCGCATCGCAGCGCAGAATGGTGGTGATGAAGGTGCCGGTGCACTCATACTGGCATGGCTGATCTTCCTTCTGCTTTGGAGTGTACCGCTCATTATTACCGAGTACCTGATCGGTCGAAAATACCGTTATGGAGTTGTAGGTTCATTTGTGAAAAGTATGGGCAAACGCTTTGCCTGGATGGGCGCCTTTGTGGCATTTGTGGCCACAGCAATCAGCTTTTTTTATGCAGTTATTGTAGGCTGGGCCATGTACTATTTTTTTCTTATGGTTACCGGGCCGTTGCCCACATCTAATGAAGTATCCCTGCTGGCATGGGAAGGATTTCAGCAGTCGCACCTCCCCTTCTTGCTGCACTTTCTGGCAGTTGCCGCCGGTATCTTTGCCATCTGGAAAGGAATAAATTCCATCGAAAGAGTTAACAAGGTACTTATTCCGGTATTGATCCTGATCATACTGGCGGCTGTAACACGCGCCATGATGCTGCCCGGAGCCATGGATGGTGTAAGCTATCTTTTTACCGTTGAGTGGGCGCAGTTAAAAACTCCTGAGATATGGCTGCAGGCCCTTACCCAGAATGCCTGGGATACCGGTGCGGGCTGGGGCTTGTTCCTGTGCTATGCTGCCTATATGCAAATGAAACATGGAGCCGTAAAGAATGCTTTTATTACCGGTTTTGGCAATAACATCATTTCGCTTCTTATGGCCATCATGATCTTCGGCACCGTATTCTCTGTGCTGCAGTTCGGACTGGGATTTACCGACCGTGAAGTATTGGATGTGATGCAAACAGCCGGACCTGCCTCAACCGGATTGACATTTATCTGGATGCCGCAGCTCTTTGCCCTGATGCCCGGCGGAAGAATACTTGCCATCTTCTTTTTCCTGGGATTGTCATTTGCAGGATTTTCTTCGCTTATGTCGATGCTCGAACTCAGCTCGCGAACCCTGGTGGATCGTGGTGTCAAAAGGAAGTATGCAGTACTGGTAGTTGGTGCACTGGTTTACCTGCTTGGTGTTCCCTCGGCCATGAGTCTGGATGTATTAAGTAACCAGGATTTTGTGTGGGGATTGGGTTTGATGGTATCCGGTGTTTTCATTGCTTTGTTTGCTGTAAAACATGGACTTACCAAACTTAAATCATCCGATGGAATTATTACCGGCGACTGGCCCCTGGGGCAATGGTGGCATTTCCTGATACGCTTTTTCGTGCCTTCAGCAGGAGTCATTTTGCTGGGATGGTGGCTTTGGCTGTCATTTACCGAGTTCGCCCCCGATCAGTGGTACAACCCCTTCACCGGCTTCAGCCCCATGACGGTGGTGGTGCAGTGGGGAGTTGTGCTGGCTGT
>RECE01000175.1 GCA_007694165.1 Bacteroidota bacterium | reverse complement strand
ATGCCATGATTGATTCTACCCCTGTAGTGATTATCTCGGGCCAGGTGGCTTCCAGCCTGCTGGGCACGGATGCATTCCAGGAAACTGATGTTATTGGCATTACACAACCCGTAACCAAATGGAATTACCAGATCACCCGGGCAGAAGATATCCCCTGGGCCATGGCTAAAGCTTTTTATGTTGCACGCAGCGGAAGGCCCGGCCCCGTTTTGATTGATATTACCAAGGATGCCCAGTTCGGCAAATTTGATTTCAGTTACCAGAAAATGCAATCTATCAGAAGTTATCAACCGGTACCTCAACCCGATTTAGTAAAAATCAATGAGGCCAGCCACCTGATCAACCTGGCTAAAAAACCTCTGGCACTTGTAGGACAGGGTGTTGTACTTGCCAATGCAGAAAAGGAATTGATGGAATTTCTTGAAAAAACCGGCATTCCTGCTGCATGGACCATACTGGGATTATCAGCCATGCCCACCGATCACCCTTTGAATGTGGGAATGCTGGGTATGCATGGCAATTATGGCCCCAATATCAAGACCAACGAGGCTGACCTTATCATTGGCATCGGGATGCGCTTTGACGACAGGGTCACGGCAAACCCGCAGCGTTATGCAACCAACGCCAGGGTCATCCATATGGAAATCGACCCGGCAGAAATCAACAAGATCATCCATGCTGATGTACCCGTGCTGGGAACAGTGAAAGAAACCCTGCCGCTGCTTACCAAAAAAGTAAACAAAAATGAGCACACACAATGGCTGGAAGAGTTCAACGCCTGCTGGAGGATAGAACACGACCGGGTGATTGGAAGAGAACTCTCCCCGGACAAACCCGAACTGACCATGGGTGAAGTGGTAAAGCGTGTTTCCACGGCTTTTGATGATAACGCCATCATGGTAACCGATGTAGGTCAACACCAGATGGTTGCCACACGGTATTTTAATTTCAAACAATCGCGCAGCGTGGTAACTTCCGGCGGACTGGGCACCATGGGCTTTGGACTTCCCGCAGCCATCGGAGCCAAAATGGGCGCACCACACAGGCACGTTTGCCTGTTCGTGGGCGATGGCGGTTTCCAGATGACCATTCAGGAGTTGGGAACCATCTTCCAGGAAAAAGTGCCGGTAAAAATTGTCCTGCTCAACAACAACTTCCTGGGCATGGTAAGGCAATGGCAGGAATTGTTTTTTGACTTTCGCTATGCATCAACAGAATTGATCAACCCCGACTTCCAAACCATTGCCAAAGGGTATTACATCCCTTCCATCAAAGTTACTGAGCGCGAAAACCTGGATGAGGCCATAAAAACCATGGTTGAATCTGAAGGGCCTTTCCTGCTGGAAGTGGTGGTAGAAAAAGAGGGCAATGTTTTTCCCATGGTACCTTCAGGTATGTCGGTGGATGATATTCGCCTGGAATAGAGAAGCACTAACCCATTACAAACCCAAATTAAATACCTCAATTTATGAAGGAAGAATTCACGCTCACCGTATACTCTGAAAATGTAGTGGGTTTACTCAACCAGGTCACTACGGTTTTCACCCGCCGACATATCAATATTGAAAGCATTACCGCTTCGGCATCTGCCATAGAGGGGATTCACAAAATTACCATCGTGATTTTTTCCTCCCTTGATCAGGTAGAAAAACTTGCAGGTCAGATTGAGAAACGCATTGATGTGCTCAAAGCCTACTTTTTCAGAACTCATGAAATCGTTTACCAGGAAATTGCGCTTTATAAAGTTCCCACAAAGTCGCTGCTGGAAGGAAATCAGGTGGAACAACTGGTAAGAAAACACGGCGCCCGCATTCTTGAAATGACCGAAGAATATGTTGTTATTCAAAAAACCGGGCACAAGGAAGAAACGCAGGATTTGTTTGAAAAACTTCATCCTTACGGATTGACCCAGTTCACCCGCTCAGGAAGGGTAGCTGTAAACAGACTGAAAAAAGAACCCCTGAACACCTGGTTGAAATCCCTTGAAGAAGACAGCCTGAAAGTTCTGGTGTAAGCATATGTGTGACCAACAGAAAATCACAAAGTGATTTTCAAAACTGCGTCTCTGCGCCTTTGCGAGCAAAAAAAACATTTTATCAGGTAAATATTAATATGTATTGAAAATAGACCTCTCACTTCGTTCGAGGAGACAAACTTTGATTCTCTTGTCATTTCGACCGCAGGGAGAAATCTAAATAAATTACCGAACAATGTAAAAAAGAAAAAGAAACATTAAAAACGGAAATCAACAAACATCAAATTTTAAAAAGAAAACTATGGCAAAAATCAATTTCGGCGGAGTAGAAGAAAATGTAGTAACCCGCGAAGAATTTCCCCTGGCGAAGGCACAGGAAGTAATGAAAAACGAAACCATTGCCGTGATAGGCTATGGAGTGCAGGGCCCCGGCCAGGCACTAAACCTTAAGGACAATGGATTTAATGTAATTATTGGTCAGCGGCAGAATTCCAAATCATGGGACAAAGCAGTTGCTGATGGCTGGGTGCCCGGCGAAACGCTGTTTTCCATTGAAGAAGCCCTGGAAAAGGGAACCGTAATTCAATACTTATTGTCTGATGCCGGGCAGATTGCCTTATGGCCTACTGTAAAAAAAAGTCTGACCCCCGGCAAGGTCCTTTACTTTTCCCACGGTTTCGGCATCACTTACAAGGAGCAAACCGGCATTATTCCCCCACCCGATGTGGATGTGGTATTGATTGCACCCAAAGGTTCGGGCACCAGTCTGCGCCGCATGTTCCTGGAAGGAAGGGGATTGAATTCCAGTTACGCCATTTTCCAGGATGCCACAGGGAAAGCCTGGGAACGGGTGGTGGCACTGGGTATTGGTGTTGGAAGTGGCTACCTGTTCGAAACCAATTTTAAAAAAGAAGTGTACAGCGACCTTACCGGTGAGCGCGGAACTTTAATGGGTGCCATCCAGGGGCTGTTTGCTGCCCAGTACGAGGTATTGCGCACCAATGGGCACTCGCCTTCGGAAGCTTTCAATGAAACAGTGGAAGAACTCACCCAAAGCCTTATGCCCCTGGTAGCTGAAAACGGTATGGACTGGATGTATGCCAATTGCTCCACCACAGCCCAGCGAGGAGCATTGGACTGGTGGAAAAGATTTCGCGATGCTACTTTACCCGTTTTTAGCGAGTTGTATCAGGAAGTGGCCAAAGGCAACGAATCTCAACGATCTATTGACTCCAACAGCCAGCCCGACTACCGCGTAAAACTGGAAGCGGAACTCAAAGAACTCCGTGAGAGCGAATTATGGCGGGCAGGTGCAGCCGTAAGAAAGCTCAGACCGGAAAACCAATAGTGATGATATATAATGGGTGTCAGCTAAAATTATTGATTTCAATTTTGCTGAAGACAGACCTCTCACTACGTTCGAGGTGACAGGTAATTATCATCTCAGACGCTCTTGTCATTTCGATCCCGCAACTGCGGGAGAGACCACGAAGTAGCAGCGAAGCTAAATCTCGAAAGCTTTACCTGTCAACACTGAACCAACAACTAATAAATCACAAAGTGATTTTACAAAACTGCGTCTCCGCGCCTTTGCGAGACCAACCAAAACCAGAACCAAACCCAAAACCCACATTATGAGCAACAGAATAATGATTTTTGACACCACCCTGCGCGACGGAGAGCAGGTTCCCGGATGCCAGTTGAACACCATTGAAAAGATTGAAGTGGCGCGCCAACTGGAAAAACTGGGGGTAGACATCATAGAAGCAGGATTTCCCATTTCCAGTCCGGGCGATTTTCAGTCGGTAGTAGAAATCTCCAAGTCAGTGGAGCTTCCCATTATCTGCGCATTGACCCGTGCGGTAAAAAAAGACATCGAGGTGGCCGCAGATGCACTGAAGTTTGCCAAAAGAAAACGCATTCACACAGGCATTGGAACATCCGATTTTCATATCAAATACAAGTTCAATTCCAACCAGGATGATATTCTTAAGAGAGCTATCGAATGTGTAAAATGGGCGAAGAAGTTTGTAGAGGATGTGGAATTTTATGCTGAAGATGCCGGTCGTACCGACAATGAATACCTTGCCAGGGTCATTGAAGCGGTAATAAAAGCCGGAGCAACGGTAGTAAACATCCCTGATACCACCGGGTATTGCCTTCCCAAAGAATACGGTGAGAAAATTGCTTACCTGGTCAACCATGTGCCCAATATTGACAAGGCAATAATTTCCACCCATTGTCACAACGACCTGGGAATGGCCACCGCCAATACACTTTCGGGTGTAATCAATGGTGCACGCCAGGTAGAAGTTACGGTAAATGGCATTGGTGAAAGGGCAGGAAACACCTCCCTGGAAGAAGTGGTGATGGCCATCAGAAGCCACAAGGACCTGGATTATGAAACCGGCATTGACAGCCGTCAGATCATGAAGTCCAGCAAGCTGGTTTCTACCCTGATGCGTATGCCTGTACAACCCAACAAGGCCATTGTAGGCCGCAATGCGTTTGCCCATTCATCAGGCATCCACCAGGATGGAGTTTTGAAAAATCGTCTCAACTATGAAATCATCGACCCTGTTGAAGTGGGTGTGAAGGAATCATCCATCATGCTTACCGCCAGAAGCGGACGAGCAGCCCTGAAACACAGGTTGCAGCTGCTGGGGTATTCATTTGAAACTCAGGAACTGGATGAGGTATATGAACGTTTCGTTGAAATGGCCGATAAAAAAGGCGACATCAACGAAGAAGACCTGGAAGCACTGGCCGGAGTGGGCAAAGAAAAAGGCAAACGACCCATTGAGCTGGTCTCCCTGCAGGTGGTTTGCGGAAAATCCACCATCCCCACAGCAACAGTACAGATCAGTTTCAACGGCGATACCTTTACAGAAACCGCTTCAGGAAACGGCCCCATTAATGCCGCATTCACTGCAGTGAAGAACCTGGTAAAACGCCGTGTGAGACTTGAAGAGTTTCTCATTCAAGCCATCACCAGGGGCAGCGATGACCTGGGCAAAGTGCATGTGCAGATAGAGCACAAAGGTCAGATTTACTATGGCTTTTCTGCAAACACCGATATCGTAACCGCTTCAGTGGAGGCATTTATTGACGCCATTGGAAAGATCTCATAGAATATTTCAACAAAAAAACAAATATCTGAATGAACTCAAATCCAAAACCCAAAACCATCATCGACAAGATCTGGGATAAACACGTGGTGCAGGCCATCGATCATGAAACATCAGTTTTTTACATCGATCGCCACTTCATCCATGAGGTCACCAGCCCACAGGCCTTTACCGGCCTGAAGAACAGAGGTGTGAAAGTTGCAAGACCTCACAAGACTGTAGCCACAGCCGACCATAACATCCCCACGCAGGATCAGCATCTTACCATCCATGACGAACTGAGCCGGCTGCAGGTAAATATGCTGACTAAGAATTGTGCAGACAACGGGATAGAGTTATATGGACTAAACCACCCTTACAACGGTATTGTGCATGTGATAGGCCCCGAACTGGGCATCACCCAGCCGGGGATGACCATCGTTTGTGGCGACAGCCATACATCTACCCACGGTGCATTTGGAACCATTGCCTTTGGCATAGGAACCAGTGAGGTGGAAATGGTGCTGGCCAGCCAGTGTCTGATCCTTTCCAAACCCAAAACCATGCGAATCAATGTAAACGGTAAGCTGGGAAAAGGGCTGAAATCAAAAGATATCATTTTGTATATCATCTCCAGAATTTCGGCCAGCGGAGCTACAGGATATTTTGTGGAATTTGCCGGTTCGGCCATCAGGGATTTGTCCATGGAGGCACGAATGACCATCTGCAACATGAGCATTGAGATGGGTGCCCGCGGTGGACTCATTGCACCCGATCAAACCACCTACGATTATATGGAAGGCCGCGAAATGGTCCCCAAAGGTGAAGAATGGGATAAAGCCATGGCTTACTGGAAATCCCTTCCCACTGACCCCGGAGCCCTTTTTCACAGGGAATTGCACTTTGATGCTGCCGACATAGAACCCATGATCACCTATGGCACCAATCCGGGAATGGGTCTGGGCATAAGCAGAACGATACCTTCGCTGGAAGAAATTGAGCCCCGCTCTCACGCATCATTCCTTAAATCACTCCAATACATGGGCTATGCTCCCGGTGAGGCCATGCTGGGCAAGCCGGTAGACTATGTTTTTTTGGGAAGCTGCACCAATGGCCGAATTGAAGACCTGCGTGCATTTGCCGGTTTTATCAAGGGTAGAAAGAAAGCCGAAAACATCACCGCCTGGATTGTGCCTGGGAGCAAACAGGTGGAAAGTCAGGCGAAAAAAGAGGGCCTCGATGTCATCCTCAGGGAAGCCGGTTTTGAATTGCGCCAGCCGGGCTGCTCGGCTTGTCTGGCCATGAATGAGGATAAAATCCCCGAAGGAAAATATGCGGTGTCCACCTCCAACCGCAACTTTGAAGGGCGGCAGGGCCCTGGAGCCCGCACCATGCTTGCCAGTCCGCTCACTGCAGCTGCAGTGGCTGTTACAGGCCGGATTACCGACCCACGCGAATTTTTATAAACCGAAAAACTACGAAGATGCCTATAGAAAAATTTATTACACTAACATCAAGCTGTGTGCCGCTTCCCGATGAAAATGTGGATACAGACCAGATCATACCGGCCCGGTTCCTCAAAGCCACCACGCGCGAAGGCTTTGGCGCCAAATTGTTTTGCGACTGGCGATATGCTCCGGGAGGTGCCCCCAAACCTGATTTTGTGCTCAACAATCCCCTGTATTCCGGGTCCATACTGGTTGCCGGGAAAAACTTCGGAAGCGGCAGCAGCCGCGAACATGCCGCCTGGGCCATTTCTGACTATGGCTTCAGGGCGGTAGTTTCCAGCTTTTTTGCCGATATTTTCAAATCCAATGCCCTCAACACCGGATTATTGCCCGTGCAGGTATCGGATGGTTTTCTTGCCCAAATGTTCGAAGCAATTGAAAAGGACCCACAAAATACCATAACGATAGACCTTGAGAACCAGACGATTTCCATAGACTCCCTGAAACAAAACGAAAGCTTTGAAATCAGTGAGTATAAAAAAAGCTGCATGTTAAACGGGTACGACGATATCGATTACCTGTTGAGCAAAGCTTCTGAAATTGAGCAATGGGAAGAAGTCAATTCAGTAATTGCCTGATTAATTAGGTTTTTTAAGCACCTGTTTTTTTGTCTTATCAAACAATTATGATTAACTGTCTGAATGGGGCTAAAGCCCATATGGTTTTGTTACTATCTTATCCGTTGGCTAAAGCCAACGGCAATGGATACCGCCGGGGTCTTGTTTAATAAAATCCATGAATTAAATTTAAAACTACCACACCATGATAGAAATAATGGACACCACCCTAAGGGATGGAGAACAAACCACCGGAGTATCTTTCACTGACAGTGAAAAACTCGCTCTGGCGAAAATGCTGCTCAATGAAATTAGGGTAAACCGCATTGAAATCGCTTCGGCAAAAGTTTCCCGGGGAGAGTTTGAAGCAGCAAAAAGAATTACCCAATGGGCCAGTAAAAACAACTGCATCGATAAGATTGAGATACTTACTTTTGTGGATGGCACAGCATCTCTGGACTGGGTGGAAAAGGCAGGAGGAAAGGTTATCAATCTTTTGACAAAAGGCTCCCTGAAACACCTGGAAGGCCAACTGCGCAAAACCCCAAAGGAGCATCTGGCTGATATTCTTTTTATTATTGAAGAAGCCAACAAAAGAGGAATCTCCGTAAACCTCTACATGGAAGACTGGTCCAATGGCATGCTTTCCTCAGCAGAGTATGTTTTTTTCATGGCAGAACATCTCAGTAAAACTTCCGTAAAACGCATTATGCTTCCTGATACTTTGGGTATACTCAATCCGGAACAAACAGAACGTTTTTGCGGATTAATGGTGAACAGGTTTCCAAATACGCATTTCGACTTTCATGCCCACAACGATTATGACCTGGCCACTGCCAATGTATTTTCGGCACTGAAGGCTGGAGTAAAGGGAGTGCATACCACAGTTAACGGACTTGGCGAACGTGCCGGAAATGTTCCCCTTGCCAGTGTAATGGGTGTGCTGAATGATCATCTGAGAATGCAAAACACCCTGGTGGAAACCAAACTTTCGCACGTATCGCGCATGGTAGAGCTCTTCAGCGGATTGCGTGTGCCGGCCAATAAACCGCTCACCGGCGACTATGTATTCACCCAATGTTGCGGCGTGCATGCCGATGGCGACAGCAAGGCCAATCTCTATTTTAATCCCCTGCTTCCCGAGCGGTTTGGACGATCCCGGCAGTATGCCCTGGGAAAAACTTCCGGCAAAGCCAACATTACCAAAAATCTTGAAGAACTGGGCATTGAACTGTCGAAGGAAGATCTGTTGAAAGTTACCCAAAGAGTCATTGAACTGGGAGACAAGAAAGAAACGGTTACCATTGACGATCTTCCCTACATCATCTCCGACGTGCTCAAAAGTGACAAAGTAGAGCAAAGGGTAAAACTGATCAATTACAGTCTGAGTATCGCCAGGGGGTTAAAGCCGGTTGCCTCGGTAAGTCTGTGTATTGACGATGACATCCATACCGAAACTTCGGTGGGTGACGGGCAATACGATGCCTTTATGAAAGCCGTTCGGAATATCTATCTGAGACAGGAAAAGGAATATCCTGCCCTTACCGATTACCTGGTCACCATACCACCGGGAGGAAAAACCGATGCCCTGGTGGAAACTACCATCAGCTGGGAATATCATGGGAAGGAATTCAAAACCCGTGGGCTGGATGCCGATCAAACTTCCGCAGCCATCAAAGCCACCATCAAAATGCTCAATATCATTGCCGGAGCAGATGATACCGAGGTCAAAAACATAATCAAAACTGCAAATTATCAACCACAAACGCATCCATAACCTTAACCTATGAATCTTAAAATCGCAGTACTCGCCGGCGACGGCATCGGCCCCGAAATAACCGAACAGGCAATCAAAGTGATCAATGCTGTTTGCCACAAAAAGAATCACACCCCTCAATATACTTACGCCCTCACGGGAGCTGCTGCTATCGACCAGGTGGGAGAACCCTATCCCGAAGAAACCCACCGGATTTGCATGGAAGCAGATGCCGTGTTGTTTGGTGCCATTGGCGATCCCCGTTTCGACAATGACCCCAAAGCAAAAACAAGACCTGAAAAGGGATTATTGGAAATGCGCCAAAAGCTGGGACTTTATGCCAATATCAGGCCCGTCAGCACTTTTAAATCGCTGTTACATAAATCGCCTCTCAAACAGGAACTGGTGGAAGGAGCAGATTTTGTTGCCATCAGGGAGCTTACCGGGGGCATTTATTTTGGCCGTCCCCAGGGACGTTCGGAAGACGGCAATACTGCATACGATACGTGCGTGTACCATCGTTATGAAATTGAACGCATTGCCAAGCTGGCTTTTGAGTTTGCCCTGAAAAGGCGCAAAAAACTCACCATGGTTGACAAAGCCAATGTACTGGCTACCTCAAGATTATGGCGCGAAACCGTTCAGCAAATGGCCCCGCAATATCCGGAAGTAGAGGTGGAATACATGTTTGTGGATAATGCTGCCATGCAGATTATCCAGGGCCCCAAAAGGTTTGATGTGATTGTTACCGAAAATATGTTTGGAGATATCCTCACGGACGAGGCCAGCGTGATTACCGGTTCACTGGGACTTTTGCCAAGTGCATCCATTGGTCTGCATACTTCAGTTTTTGAGCCCATCCATGGCTCCTACCCCCAGGCGGCCGGAAAAAACATCGCCAATCCTGTGGCTACGGTTTTATCTGCGGCTCTGATGTTTGAATATGCATTCAACCTGCCTGCTGAAGCAGAAATGATACGCAAATCCGTCGAAGCTTCACTGGAAGAAGGCGTTGTAACAGAAGATATCAACCGTGAAAAGGCAT
>RECE01000381.1 GCA_007694165.1 Bacteroidota bacterium | reverse complement strand
CTGCCCATACATCATGGAATTCTTCAACAAAACACTCATTCTCAGCCATACCAATAAAAATATTTTATATATTGCGAGAATGAAATGTTATTTCAACCCATAGCATCAGATTTGACAATGAACCCGAATCCAAAACATGAAAGCGTGAGGCATTTTAAGACTGAAAGACCATTAAAAACAAAAAGCCAGGGACAACCAAGGCTTTTTGCTTTTATAAATCATAAGGGTTTATAATTTCCAATCCTTCAATCTTATCAAAATCTTTTGTATTACGTGTAATAATAGCAAGTCCATTTACTAAAGCTGTAGCTGCAATAATAGCATCGGGGAGCTTGGTTTTATATTTCTTTCTAAATTCAATTGTCTTGTTTGCAATATCTTCGTCCAAATCAAGGACATCACCAGCATGTATAAACTCCTGAAACTTCAGCTCTTCATACTCAGTAATACCTGCAAATCCAAGAAGTTCAATTTTATTGATAACAGAGATATAAAACTGCTCGTCAATAATGCCATCGAGCATGGCAATAGCTTTAGCGGGCAGTGCTTCGCCAATATATTCAATGGCAACGTTTGTATCAATTAAATACTTCTGATGTCCCATTCATTGCGCATTTGATTGAGCTGTTTGTTGAGTTCCTGAGCCCGCTCTTTAGTTATAGCACCCCTGAGACTTGCAGAAACCTTTGCTTTTTCTTCTCTTATATCTTTATCCAGTACACGTATAATATTTGCAAGTTCAAGGTCTTTTAAAAGCCTTAAAGCTTTGTTGCTCCTGAGTTCTACAGTTACTGTTTTCATTTTGGACTATTTTTGCCAGTTATTAATTTTTCACCTGTCAAAGTGCATTTTTTCTCAGTCTATTACAAAGATACGAATCATTTATAGCAAAACAGACATTCTTGCATATGGAACTCCATTATGATTCTTCCTGTAACCAGAAAAACAGAAGCAAACTTCATTGAAACCGACTAAGCGGAAATTGTATTTCCGCTCTGAACACCACTGAATTTAGCTTCGCTGAGCTCCCTTCGGTCGGTTGCAATTCAAGAACCTTTCATGTCAGCATTTTAGTGAGGGCATGGCTTGAAATCACACCCTCACAAGCATTTTCCAAAATACATTCCGGTCCGGACTAAAAGTTTATCAATTGCTTTACCAGCTCAGCCCACACCGCATAAGAATGCTCATTGAGATGCAGGCCGTCATCAGTAAATTCTCTTTTCAATTGTCCGTTTTCGTCAGTAAAAAAGGGATGTAAATGAAGATATGCTGCATTTTCCTGCACTGCCAGTTCATGCAAGCGGCTGTTTAACTGCCTGATGACGGGGTTGGGCCGTGGTGGGTTGTGCCGGGCGGGAAACAAAGAGGTGAGGTAAATCATGCTATTATCAGGAGCATGCTCCCGGATTTTCACCAGCAGCCGCCGGATGGTATCCAGCGTATCTGCTTCATCATAATCGCGTGCCAGGTCGTTGGTGCCTATGCACAGAAATACCATCTCCGGCGCGCTTGCAAACCAGCCCTTGTGCATGGCGTCAAGCAACTCTTCCGAACTGTAGCCGGAAATACCATGATTTACATACCCTTTGCCCGGGAAAAATTTCTCCAGGTCAAAACCTTCAGTGATGGAGTCTCCAATAAACAGTGCTTTCATGAGAGCTGGTGGATGAATGAGTTAGTGATTTAGTAAACTATTGTTGCGAGGCACAGACCCCGCAACTACAAGAATTCGGTATTGAGGAATGGAGTTGTGACAGGGCTTCGACAGGCTCAGCCACCGGGTGCTTTGTCTCAGCATGTGGCTTCGACAAGCTCAGCCACCGGGTGCTCCGGATTTTCGTCTTACTTCCCCATAATGACTTTGACCTCCAGCACATCTTCCTCAAACTTCTTCACGTCAATCCATTCGGTATCGATCTTAGTGCCATTGATGGTAAGTTGCTTCACACCCTGGTTCACTCCTGCCGTATTATCAATTTCTACGTTGAGGGTTTTTCCCTGGAATTTCCGGGTGACAGTGAGTTTATCCCACGATTTAGGCACAGAAGGGGCTATTCTGATCCCTTTGAGTGAGGTTTGCAACCCCAGGATCCAGTCCAGCCCGATGCGGTACATCCAAACGGAAGAACCGGTAAGCCATGAGTGAGAAGCCTGTCCTTCGGTTTCGTGCTCGCGGCTGGTTACATATTCTGAATACACGTAAGGCTCGGTTTCATAATTATCCAGCCCCACAGCGCGGGAAGAGTTCACGGGCATCATCTTGTCATAAATCCTGAAGGCGTCTTCCACATTGCCATTCATGATGCCTGCCAGCACAAACCAGCTGGAAGCATGGTTGAATACGGCGCCGTTCTCTTTCTTGCCCGGCACACAGCGGGAAATCAGACCAATATTGTCTTCCACCTCACGATAGGCGGGCCAGCAAATCTGCATACCGGTTTTGTTCTCCAGATGTTTTACACAACTTGTGAGCGAACTGTCAGCACGTTTCTTTGAGGCCACTTTGGAAATTACCGACCATGACTGGGTATTGAGAAACAATTTCCCCTGCTTCATCTTGTCGGATCCTACCACCTGACCGTTATCGCGAAAAGCACGCACAAACCATTTTCCGTCCCAGGCAATTTCGTTTACTACACCGGCAATTTTCTTGTAGGCTTTTTCCCAGCGGTCTTTCACCTGGCTGTCTTTGCGATGGTCGAGCAGCTCGAAGGTTTTGTCGAGAACATAACACAGGAAGAAAGCTCCCCAGATGGTTTCGCCTTTCCCTTTGGGTCCGATGTGGTCGAGGGTATCATTCCAGTCGCCTTTTCGGATAAGGGGCAGTCCTCTTTCGGAACAATCGCTGATGGCAAAATCCAGGGCACGCACCAAGTGTTCGTAAACTGTGGCTTCTCCTTCATCATAAAATTTAACGACCTCATCAAGGATGCTGAAATCGTGGGTTTCATTGAGGTATTCCACCAGTCCGAAGGGAATCCACAACGGGGTATCGGAGTGGTGTGTACGCTCACCATGGTTGGTTAGTTTGAAAAAGTTGTGCAGGGTGGAACCGTCGTTGAATTGGTATTGCAATGCATTGAGCAGCCTTTCGCGCACCCGGTCGGGATGAACCATTACCATTCCCAGGATATCCTGAAACTGGTCGCGCATACCGGTACCGAACAGCAATCCACCATGGTAGTAACCTGAATTGCGCGCCATATCAAATGTAACTGCTGATTGGTATTGGTTCCACACGTTGAGCATCAGATTAAAACTTTCATTGGGCGTGTTGACCTTTACGTGCGACAGGTAATGATCCCAGTAAGCTTTCACTTCAGCCAGCTTTTCTTCTATGTAATCATTGTCCTGGTACCGATCCATTTTCAGACTCATGTAGGGTTTTTCAACTTCCTTGTGTTCAATACCCATGAAAACAGAAAAACTTTTGTCACCTTCAGCTCCCAGGTCGATTTCTGATTGCAGGGCTACTACCGGGTCACCGGCAGTTATTTCGGTATTGAACATCTTTCCGTTCTCAACTGCAAGGGGGTTGGCTTCGGATCTCCACCTGCCAATAAACTTGTCCAGGCTGCTGTCGTACCCGGTAATGGGGAGGTTCATGGAGAAATAGACCTTGTATTTCCAGTCGAAGTTGGGCTGCTCAACAGAAGCGGATTTTTGCTGAAGCACCCAATACCGGCGTGTGGCTTCCAGGGTTTCTTGTTCAGAATTGAACCGGATATCGGTAAAATGCTTGTCGTTGGGCTGGTTGATGATATCGTTGAGGGCGTTGCCCATCATCAGCTCCTGGAAGGCATATACCTGAATCTGGCGTTTTTTCCCTGACTGGTTTATCAGTTTTACTTTCCATATTTCGCAGTTATTGTCGCGGGGGACAAAGTAGGTCAATACAGCACGTATCCCTTTGTATTCGGTGGTGATGGTGGTATATCCCTGCCCTACGCGTGCTTCATAGAAATCGTATTTGCGGTCCATGGTGGGCGCCCAGCTGAGTGACCAGTAATCGCCCGTTTCCTTGTCGCGCAGCATGATATAGCGCCCGGGGCGATCCCATGGCAGACAGTTGTAGCGCATGCGCGAAATGCGGTTGTCGCGTGGAGTTTCAAGAAAAGAAAACCCTCCACCTCCATGCGATACCAGACCAGCATAGTTTTCGTTCCACATGTAATTGAACCACGGACGGGGTGTCTCGGGGTTGGTAATTACATATTCTCTGAAATCTTCTGTAAAATAGCCGTAATCGTTCTTAATCATTGTCAGAATTTTATAGTTTTAAAATTGTTCTTTGTGTTCACTCTAAAAAGTCAATTGTCCACGAACCGAAGCCCGGCATATCCAATTCCAGAAAACAAGTTTTCGGAGTAGACTCTTCTTCCTCTTACTAATACGTCACCAGGTAACTTACAATTTTTCCCGGTTTTACTTTCACCTGGAAAGCATTGTTATTATCTGCCGTCAGCTTTTGTACAGGCAATTCTTCCAGGGTGATTTGCTCCACCGCTTTGATGGGTTTCATCAGGGTCACTTTTCCCTCCAGTGTTTCACCGGTTGGATTGAAGAGCCTTAGCACAAAAGTGTTTTCTTTTTCAGATTCCGGCAGTTTCATGGCACCAAACACCAGCTCTTCCGGCTCAATCTTCATCAAAGAAGTTTCTGCACCCAACTCACCATTGAGTTTGCCGGTTTGTACCAACCGCAGCGGATAATTGAACAGGAAGGCCTCTCTGTAAACTTCTCCCTGCTTCCAGTCGCCGGCATGGGGATACAATGCCAGCCTGTAAGATGATTCACCCAGCATTTGCGCACCCTTTTCATGGGAATAATCCTGGGGTGCCGCGGGATTGATTTTGTACTCGAAAGTACGCAACAAGGTAATGGCAAGGGTTTTATTGTCATCAGCCAGCACCTCATATTCTTTGAGTCCGTCCACGAGGGCAGCTATCCCTTTTTGCCCGTCAGTAACATCCACAAAATGATGCATGGGAAAATCGTACATGGGTTGCTCAATCCAACCGGAGGTATCAGGGCGATCAAGGGTACGCTCCACCACGTCAAACTGTCCTTCTCCGTACGAATGGGTTGCATTAAGACCAGTGGGGATCATCAGACGCAAACGGTGGCTTTCACTCACGTTGTTTACTTTTACATCCAAAGTGAGATGTTTGTGGGTTTTTCCCAGACCTACCTTTAACTCCACCGTGTTTTCGAGGTTCTCGCCGGTATTGTTCTGGCGGGCTTTCAGATCTTTGGGAAGCATCATCTGATGGGTTATTACCACCTCGCTGTATATCTCGCTGATGGCTGTCCATCGAACGGAAGCTTTTCGACCCCTGGTGCTGATCCGGGGTTCTACCGGTGTCAGCACCCAGGCATGGCCTGCGTCGCCTTCATCTTCAAAGTAAGCCACGTCGTTGTATGATGTATTTCTAAGCTTGTCCAATACATCCAGGGTGCCATCGTCATTGATCTTAACCTGCAGATATTCATTCTCCAGCAGATAATCATTTTCTGCGACTTTCTCTTTTTTTGTTTCAACAGGCACCACTTTGAGCACCTTCATTCCCCACTGAGGTATTGCATCGGTTTGCAGCCACACATGGTAGCGTACCATATCAAAAAACATGGGGCGGTTGATCATTTGCTCCACCACCGGCTGATGTGGCTCCGATTTCAAAATGGCTTTCTCCATCAGGTTGCCTTTTGCATCATACACTTCAAAATCGCCTTTGTCAAGGGCTTTGGGAATATCCACAAATGCTTCCACCACATCGTTGCGCTGGTAGTTGGTGGCATTGACCACCGTTACAAAAATATCACTGGTATCGGGATGACTGAAGACGCCGGTATTGAGCTTTGGCAGCATCGCTTTCAAAGACCTTTCAAATACTCCTTTGGATATTTCAACGGCATGTTTGTAGCGCATCATCATATCCTCGTGAATCCTGTCCAGCGAGCAGCCGCCGATGGAATCGTGGGCAGAATTCTGCACTATCAACTCCCACGCGGTCTGGGTGTACTGGTCGTTGATATCCCGACCCAGCATACCTGAGAAGATGTTAAACGGTTCGGCATAATACTGTATCCATCGCTCGGCATCGAAGTTGGCCTGCTTGAGGTACATGCGGGCAGAGGTGGTATAGCCGAAGAGATTGCCGCAACGGTTGTTATTCTGGGCGCTGCGTCTTTCGCCGGTAACCTTTTTCAGGCTTTCCTTGTCTGCTGTTTCGGCAAGGGCCTTTGCATACTCCTCCAGGGTGGAATGCTGCACGTTTAGATGAGGCATTTTTTCCTTTATGTCGCGGATGATATCTACTGTTTGCCGGTTGGGTCCGGAGGAGTCATGCCCTTCCATCCATATTTTGTGGGGTGTGGTGAAGTCATGCGCCTGGTCTTCGATGATTTTGTTTACCTGGGGCTCGATGGTTTCAGGGTAGTAGGCAGTATGAGGTGAAATGATAAAATAATCCTCATCCTGCTGCATACGATCGGCGAAATGAAAGGGGGTGGTACCTTTTTTCCAGTCGTACTCCACATCGAAGAAGCCTTCGTTGTGCACCGCGGGGCGATAGATGTAAAAATAGAAATTATAGCGCGGCATGGTGCTGAAGCGCGAGGAAATCATTTGCGTACCATCGGCACCTTCCCACAAAAACTCTGCTTTGGGGCTGTCGATAGAATTTACACCCCGGTAAAACATGATAAGGTCGATGTTAAACTCGCGGTATATCTGCGGCAGCTGAGAAATCTGCCCCCAGGAAAAGGGGGAGTACCCGATTTTGGAAACCCCACCGTGCTGATGACTCAACTTATGGCCGAGCAAAAGATTGCGGACATGGTTTTCACCTCCTACCTGGAACTCTTCGGGCAGAATATACCATGGGCCATGCAAGAGCCGGTTTTCTTTGGTGAGCTTAATAATGCGTTCTTTATTCTGAGGTTTTATTTCCAGGTAATCTTTCAGCACGATGCTCTGGCTGTCCAGATGAAAAGCCCGGTAATCGGGTTCAGTTTCCAGGATATGCAAAACCGCGTCAATCATATCCACCAGCATCTGGCGGTTGCGCTGAACCGGGAAACGCCACTCGCGGTCCCAGTGGGTATTGGAAATTATGTGAAAAACGTCTTTGGGGTTGCTCATATATATTAGATTATCGAATTATCAGATTGTTGGATTGTTGGATTGTTGGATTGTTGGATTGTTTTATTTATTCTTTTGCAGGAACAGTCCATAATCCAGAACTGCCTCGGGGACGCCACCGGGCAATACATGAGTAGCTGCGCTCAGGTCATGCGAAAGGGTTTGGGCAAAGGGTACTGCAATACAGCAGCCGATACCTGCAGCACGGATGGCCACGGTTCCGCTCTGGCTGTCTTCGAAACCTATTACTTTGTCAAAATCTTCGGGCATCAGACCGGTTTTGTGCAATGCAATGCTGTATAGATCGCGATGGGGTTTGAGCCGGATTTCGCTGGAGTCGGAGGCGGTAACGAAAGCATCATACACATTGTGGTAATCCCTGTAGGCGTTAAGGATTTTCTCTTTCCTCTCAGCACTGAGCAGACTGTTTTCAATCACCTGCTTCATCACCTGCAGAACCTCCTGTATCACAATATCGGCTTCGTAAAAAATGGAAGAAGTAACCAGTCCCAGCTTCAAAGGAGATTTCTCAAATTGCAACCCCAGCTTCACCAGTTCCCGGGTGAGCAGTTGTCTGCGACCCGCGTCAAGATTTTTTCCGGTGCTTTTCTCATAGTCGGTGAAAAGGGTTTCGGCCAACAGCCCGGCTTCTTCACCCAGCCATCCTTTCATCAAAGGAATCAACACAGGAATACCAGGCATAGGGGAAATCAGGTTTTCATCTGCATCCGCATTTCCAAAAACCTGCATCCTGACTTCTGCTGCTTTGCCTTCTTTGAGCAAAGCAAGGATGCGATGGTACGTTTCGTAGTAAATATCAATACCCAGATTTACGGTGGTATGAAAGCCGGAGATAGTAACCTTATTCTCAAAACGTTCTGTCAGCTCAGCATCCGTAATACCTTCCTCAATGGCAGTGAGCATTTCATGGAGATTGAGTTTTTTGATGTTTTGCACTACCTCGGCTTTACGCTGGGCATCCATCCCATGGGTAAGGGTCCAGCGGGCGGCCCGGATAAATTCGCGGGTTATCTCCTGTGGTTTTAGCAATTCATTGTATTTGGCAAGCAGGTATTCCACGTGTTTGGTAGTACTGTTACCAATGATGAAGGGCAGGTCTGTTTTATGATCAACCCCATGCCATTGTTCTGGGGTAAGCAGTCCGCTCATGCGGCGCACCATCATATCGAGTGCATAAATGCACAACACCTCGGTAGTGGTGGTAGTGCCATCCATATCCATCAGCGCTGCTTTGAGCTCATTTACACTTTTAAGCGGAGCCGCCAAAGGATAATATTCTACCGGGGGGTAAACGTAGGAAGGGTTTTTCACCTCGGCAAATTCTCCGTTGTGGGATTGGATGGTTTTTATGGCTGTATCTTTTGATGTTATCATTTTTTTCCGTTTTTCTGTGTTGTACTGCAGTTGATGATTAAACTTTGTCAATCGCTTCAAAGAGGTTTTTTCCTGCATTGAGCAGTTGTTGTACCTCCTGCTGGTTTTCGCCTTCTGCATAAATCCGCACAATGGGTTCGGTTTCTGAAACCCTCAACAATAACCAGCGGGGGTTGCCTTCAAGACGCAGTTTCAGACCGTTGATCTGTCCCCGGCTGCTTTGGTAGTATTGCATACCGGTAACTTTAAAGTTAGCCAATTCTGCGGGCGAAGTCAATGCCAGTGCCGGCAAAACCTTATATCGGGCGGGACTATCATTTTCCTGATCAATGCGATCGTAATAGATTTCGCCCAACTCTTTTCTTTTTTCAGCGATGAATGATTCCAGTGTTTTGTGAGCGGAATTTGCCAGCATCTCCAGAAGAACCAAACCTGAAAAGATGCCATCACGTTCGGGCAGATGACCTTTAAACCCAAACCCTCCGGATTCTTCTGCCCCGAATGCTGCATCGTTTTCTATCATGGCCTCTGCCACGTATTTAAACCCTACCTGCACATCGGCAACTTCTGATTCGGGAAAAAGCTGCAACATCTTGTCGGTTACAGATGCGGTTTTTACCAGCGAACCTTCCATTCCTTTTTTCCCCTTGTAATACTGGGCAAGATAAAGGATGGTTTCCTGCACATTCATCCAGTTGCCCTTGTCGGTCATCACCCCCAGGCGGTCGCCATCGCCGTCGGTGGCAAGCCCCACGGAAAAATCACCTTTCCTGAGAAAGTCAGCCAGCGGCTGCAGGTTGCGCTCCACCGGTTCTGCCATACGGCCGGCAAAATCGGTCTGTGGCACTCCAAAAATGGTTTCTGCGTGGATGCCATGCTTTTTGAGAAGCTCCTCCAGCACTGTTCCTGCCGAACCGGCCATGGAGTCAATTGCAACGCGCAGTCCGGCTTTACGGATGGCGTCAAAATCTACCAGCTTTTCCACATGCACCAGATAATCAGCCATCAGATCAATCTCTTCTATCCCTTTCTCATCAAAAGAAGGGAGGGAATGTCCCAGGAGAGATTCCACCAGGGCAGTTTCTTCTGTTGCAAATGGGCTTCCGTTGGAGGCTTTGAACTTTATCCCGTTGTATTGAGGCGGATTGTGAGAGGCAGTTATCATCACCCCCACATCGCATTTACGATGCACACAAGTAAATGAAACTACCGGAGTGGATACAATCCTGTCGGACAGTATTACATCTATCCTGTTTCCGCGCAGCACCTCAGCAAAGAGGCGGGCAAACCTGTCGGAGTCCCGTCGCCCGTCATAGCCTACAGCCACCCTGTTGTTTTTGCTTTTGAGCCGCATGTAGTCGGCCAGCGCCTGGGCCACTATCTGGATATTGTGATCATTGAGATCATCATCCAGCAAACCCCGCCATCCATCCGTACCAAATTCAATTTTCCTTTTTTCCATTAGTTTCCTTTTTTTCTAAACCAGAACCAGCGAGCGACAATTGAAAAGCTGAATCAAATCAGACCTTTGTCAGTCAATATTGTTCAGCAGTTGTTCTTTGATCTTCTCATAGGGGACCTTATCGAGGGTGG
>RECE01000129.1 GCA_007694165.1 Bacteroidota bacterium | reverse complement strand
GCCGTCCCGGTCTGAAAATCGGTATCTGTGGAGAGCACGGTGGAGAACCCAGCTCTGTAGAATTCTGCCACACTGTAGGCATGGACTACGTTAGCTGCTCACCCTTCCGCGTTCCCATCGCACGCCTTGCTGCCGCTCAAGCTGTAGCCCGCGAAAAACAAGCCGCCAAAGGTGGACAAACCACATTCACTACTGCCTAGGCACTGGTTGAATTGATTCAATGAAAAAGGAGCATCCTGGTGGGTGCTCCTTTTTTTTGAGACATAATCAGAAACCGTAACAATCTGCTCGCTGAGCTTGTCGAAGCGAATCCCTACCTCATAGTCGCTGCTTGTTTGGGCAGGCATAAAGGTATGCTTGCCTAACTGCTCAGAGACTGAAAGACAGTTTTGAAACAACAATTATTCTTGCTTTTGTCTGCCCGATATTCCCTGGTTGCAGTTCACCAAAAAATACTCTATTGCCTCAGCGTTTGTTAAAATATTCCAATCTTTTTGGTAGATGTTTAATTTAATTTATTATTTTTGAATCATATTTAAACCAAATCACTGTAACCGTGAAACTCTACCGGACAATTTTTCTGCTCCTGCTTGTAAATCTAATTTGCATTAATGGATTCTCTCAGAATGACCGGGGAATCCTCATAATAAATGAAAGTATTTCTTTCGAAGGCGAAATTGAGTTGCCACGCTCATGGCCAAATGAAGTGCGGTTCAAACGCTTTGGAAACCAGAATTTTGAGACTTTCAATGCAAGTGAGGTAACCTCTTTGGTATTCAACAATTCAGAACACTATATGACTATGCCGGTGGAAACGGAAAGTGGAGATTCTGTAATAATTTTTGTTCGTGTTCTTTCAACTGGAAAGTTAAATGTTTACAAGTATCCTTTTGGGAAGCACCGGTATATGATTTACGACGGTGAGTTTAGCCCTCTTACCCTTAACAACTATCGTCAGATCATCAACGAACTTGCCGACCCATGCAAAGAATTTCGTTGCAGGCACAAAAGAACCATGTTCAATACCTACAGTCTGGCATTCTTTTTCAACAGGTATAACGAAGAGAAATTGAATACCCGTTTCCCCATGATGAACGCAGGATTCAGCCTGCAATTCAATGCAAACAAATGGACTCTGCCTGGATTTTATCAAATAGGGACATATTTTGATAATTTTACTTCAAAATCAAAATACATATCCCCTGCAATATTTATTCACATGCCCTTTTACAAATACAATGGTTTAGGGTTTGATTTTAAAATATCCAGGCATACTCAGGTAATTTTGCATGATGAGTCAAAAATGGTAAATAATTTTTGGGAGCGCACTGGATATATTGCCGACCTGATGCTGGATTGGTCATTTATTCAGACTGATTTGGGAATGAGGTATTCGTGGGCATGGTACAGATTTGAACCCTATTTTTCCGGTGGTATCAGCCATATGCATATTATTCAGAATACCAGCCAGATTTATCATTATGGAATACATATTTACAATTATGGAACAGCAAATAAAATTTACACCCTTACAATCCAGGATGGAATTTATGAAAAGCCGGGTACAATGCTTGGATTCTATATCAATCCCGGAGTTCAGTTTTATATATTTCCACGAACTTTTATCGCGGCAGAAGGAGGATATTCAAAACATACTGCCTTTAGGAACCCGGAATACCAATCGAGGAATTTATTTGTCAACTTAAAAGTTAATTTCTGGCCATGGTAAGAAAAACTATCTTATATATAATTTGCTCTTTAGCACTGATTGGCTGTAAGGCCGATATTGATTTTCCTCCAGGAAGAGACCTTCCAATTCCCGTAACCCTCAAGCCCACAGATGAAACTGAAAATGGTGTTAATCTGATAGGGAAATTAAAATCAGGGGGATGGGAAAATAATTTTTCATTTGTGTATGGATTCATAGTCCAGAAGGCTGGTTGGGATGATTGGGGAACAGATACAATTGTTCTTGGCAGGACAAATACAGCTTTGGATTTTGAATTCTATTATGAAAATCTTCAATTTTGGGATACGAAAATATTCTTTCGGGCCTTTGCCTGTCATGATGCAAATTTCTATTTGGCAAATCAGGAAGAAGCTTTTTTAAGTGGCACCTCAATTGAAATGGTAACTCCCTCCATTGGTGTATGGCAGGATACAATTAAGATTGTTGTAAAACGGTTGAAAGATGGAATTGAACAGGTTGTGTTCGACGGTTCATCCCAAAGCGGAATCGACGGGGTTGCTGAAATTATTCAGGTGGAAGGGGATACTCTAACGGTGAAGGTTCCAAAAAAAAAACAATCCAACTATAATATTCATATAAGGTATAAAGGTAATTATCTCACAAAAAGAGATGCATTTAGAATCATGAGCCCTGAAATTGATACTGTAATACCTCATTTAGGGTTTAATGGAGATACGGTGAAGATAACCGGGAGATATTTGGGGTACAGTGGAACAGATTTCTCGAACACCAGGGTGTTTTTTGGAGACAATGAGCTTCCGGTTTTAAGTGCCGCCAATACTGAAGTTAAAGTATTGATAAGTGAACTGGAAACCAGGGAAGAAAAACAACTTTCCGTTAGATATGTAGAGAGTACGGGGGTATCACCTCACAAATTCAGTTTCATAAGTCCCTGGAAGCTTTCTAATAGCAACATTCCATTTTACGCCAACGGTATTAACTTTAACCTAAACGGAAAGATGTACTATGGAATTACTCCACATGGAAATTCTTTTTATAGCAAACTTTTCAGATATGAACCTGATTCTGGCACATTAACCCATGTGTCAACATTTCCGATAGATACTCAACATACAACATCTTTTGTGGTGAACAACCGGGCATTTGTATTGACTGGTAATTCCTTTGAAATAGACAGAGGGAAACTTTTTGAGTTTATACCAGGAAATTCACCTACATGGATAGAAAGAAGTAGATTTTCGCCACTGAATCAGATTATGGAGGGAAAGACCAGCTTTGTAATTAGTGACAGAGCATTTGTACTTGCCGGTAATCCTGACAATGCCAATGAACCCAACTTCTATGAGTATATTCCTCATTCCGATGCCTGGATTGAAGCCCCTCAATTCCCGTTAAGCGCTATGCCGTTTGCAACCTCTTTTGTACTCGACAATATGGCATATGTTTTAACCGGGAAGGTAAATGGTATGATGGATAATAAAGTATTCAGGTTTGACCTCAACTCGAATTCATGGGAGCAATTGGCTGATTTTCCTGACCCTACTGAAAAAGCTAGTGGATTTGTGCTTAATGGTGAGGCTTATGCAGGATTTGGTTGGGGCTCAAGCTATGAGAAATTGTATAGATATTCCCCTTTAACAGATCAATGGAATCTGGCAGCAATACCGCCTGTTTATGATTCAAAATTGGGTGAAATAATTGGGGTTTCGGAGGATAAGGTTCACATAGGCTTTCCGTGGACAGAAAAGATTTACGAATTCGACCCCGCCTTTCTCAAAGAAAACTATCAGCATGACAAATAATAAAACACGCATTACAATTTTATTTATTATCACCATCCTGCTCTTGGGATGTAAGGAAGACATAGATTTTCCTTTGCAGAAGGATTTCCCTTTTGTAAAAACCATGGAGCCTATTGTTATAAATAAGGATGACGTAAATTTGATTGGAGATTTGGTTCTTCCCGTTAATTTTTCAAACAGTAATGGTGAAATCGAATTTGGTTTTATTGCAAGCACCCCATTATATACAGATACAATTTTTGTGGGAAAAACAGACCAGTCACAACAATTCAATTACATACTTCAAAAACGATACTATGTTGATACCCAATTAAAAGTTCAGGCTCTGGCAAAACACGACTCTGTTTTTTACCTGGGAGGACAGAAAAGAGTAAAAATCACGGGAAATAACTTTACCATAACCGGCATAACTCCCAATACAGGCCTTTGGCAGGATACGGTATCCATTACAGGCTCAAGACTGGATGGTTATCCTGATAAAATTTACGTATATTTCTATTCGCGCAGTCACGGTCATCTTGCAACAGTGGTAGCCAATGATTCAAATTATATTGAGGTTATAGTCCCCTGGCTTACACCCGCTAAGCCGTTATATGATGTATCTGTGTCAACAGGTGGGAATTACATTTGGTTATATGATGCTTTTGCATTTAATGAACCAAAAATTACAGACTTCCATCCCAGGCAAGGTTTTCAAGGAGACACAGTAACCATTCAGGGTAATCATTTTGGCCATTATCATGAGACTTATACCTCCGAGTTTAGTGTTACATTCGGTGAACATCCATTACCGGTAGTTTCGTGGAATAATAACGAAATTAAGGTAATAATGGAAGTACCCACACAGCAGGAAAATCAATTCACAGTCAGACACCTGTATTACCATGATACAAGTCAAAATACTTTTAATTTAATAAAGCCATAGAGGCAATTGGTAAGCTTAATAGCAGAACAATCCCAATTCAACCCCGCCTACCTCAAAGAAAATTATCAGCATGACAAATAATTCCCCTATCAACAATACTCCCGAATAAAAAAAGCTGCCGTTCCATGAAGAGCGGCAGCTTTTTTATCTGGTTTACTCTGTTAATTAAAATATCGATCCTGCCAGCACAAGCGCCACAATGGAAACAAGTTTCAGCAGAATATTGAGCGAGGGTCCTGAAGTATCCTTTAGCGGATCCCCAACAGTATCACCTACCACTGATGCTTTGTGAGCCTCCGAACCTTTACCATAATGCTGGCCATTGTGGGTAATGCCGCTTTCGATAAGCTTTTTGGCATTGTCCCACGAACCTCCTGCATTGGACTGGAATATGGCGAACAATACACCGGAAACAGTCACTCCGGCAAGTAAACCACCCAGCGCCTCTGCTCCCATGGTAAGGCCTATAATAACAGGTACAGCCACAGAGAATACACCCGGCAAAATCATATGACGAAGTGCGGCACGGGTAGATATGGTTACACATTTTCCGTACTCGGGAGTCCCTTCAGCATCGTTCATTATCTGTTGATCCTTGTCACTCCACATACTTTGGTGGGTACCTTGTTCGCTGTTTTTCTTCATTACTGCAAGGGCTTTCTTCAGGGGTTCGATTTCGTTAAACTGCCGGCGTACCTCCTCAATCATTGCCTGGGCAGCATCACTCACTGCTTTGATGGTGAGCGCAGAAAACACATAAGGCATCAATGCACCCAGGAAAACCGCTGCCATAACAGTGGACTTGGAAACATCAATGGTTTTGATTTCCGCCGCTGTCATGTAGGCACCAAAAAGAGCCAGTGCTGTAAGAGCCGCAGAGCCAATGGCAAAACCTTTTCCGATAGCAGCAGTGGTATTGCCCACGGCATCGAGCTTATCGGTTTTTTCACGTACATCTGCAGGAAGTTCCGACATTTCAGCAATACCCCCGGCATTATCGGAGATGGGGCCATAAGCATCCACGGAAAGCTGAATACCCAGGTTGGCAAGCATACCTACTGCTGCAATGGCAATGCCATACAAACCACTCAGGTGAAATACAAGCACAATGGCTGCTGCAATGGTTAATATAGGAATAATGGTAGACAACATACCGATACCCAGACCGGAAATAATGTTGGTAGCACTGCCTGAAGTGGATTGACGGGCAATTATCTTGACAGGAAGGTAGTTTACCCCGGTAAAATATTCCGTGGAATAACCAATTATCAACCCGGCAATCAGACCAACAATAGAAGCAAGGAAAATATCAAAAGAAGTGATTACCCTTTCTGTTTCATACAGCAAATCCTGGAAAACCCATTGTTCGGGCAGGATATTCATGATGATAAAATAAGAAAATACAATCATGATACCTGATGATACAAGTTCTCCAATATTAAGGGCCGTTTGGGGGTTACCCCCTTCTTTCACCCTGACAAAGAAAGTACCGATGATGGAAGCAAAAATTCCGGCCCCGGCCAAAAAAAGTGGCAACAGAACGGGGGATAATCCGGCAAAGTTGTCCATATCGGCAGTGAAAAGAAATGCTGCACCCAGCACCATGGCAGCAATTATGGAACCTACATACGATTCAAAAAGGTCGGCACCCATCCCTGCCACATCGCCTACGTTGTCGCCCACATTATCGGCAACAGTAGCGGGGTTCAGGGGGTGGTCTTCCGGAATTCCGGCCTCAACCTTACCCACCAGGTCGGCACCCACATCGGCAGCTTTGGTAAAAATCCCCCCGCCTACCCTGCTGAAAAGGGCAATGGAAGAAGCACCGAATGAAAATCCTGTAACAATGGAAAGTACTTTGCTCAGACTGTCAAATGTTTCTACACCAAAAATATGGGCGTAAGCAATAAAAAGGATACTAAGGCCGAGAATTCCCAGGCCCACAACACTGAGGCCCATTACACTCCCACCGGTAAAGGCAACCTTGAGGGCATTGTTGAGACTGCTGCGTGCAGCCTCTGTTGTTCTTACATTGGCCTTGGTGGCAATGCGCAAACCAATAAAACCAGCCAGCCCCGAACAAAAAGCCCCGGCTACGAAAGATAGTGCAACCAGGGGATGTGAAGTGTCGGTTCCGGTGGTAAAGGCAAGCAAGGCTGCAACCGAAACCACGAAAATGCTCAGAATTTTGTACTCTGCCGTGATAAAGGCCATGGCTCCCTCAGAAATGTAAGCCGCAATCTTTCTCATTTTGTCATTGCCATCAGGCTGCTTTTTTATCCAGGCAGTTTTAAACAATGTAAAAATCAAGGCAATTATGCCAGCTACAGGAAGAAAGTAAATTAAGTAGTTTTCCATAACATAGTGTTTTTGGATTTTGTAGGGTTAATTAAGTTAAATGTTGAACTAAAATTTTGGTTTGAATATTTAAAATTAAGAATATTATCCTATAAACCTGAAAAAAAAGTACGTTAATGGCAATAAAAACATAACAGCTACATTGCAGATTTTAAATGTTTCCAAACAATCCTAATCTCACTTTGTTCAGCAGTAGATAATGATACATCCATAAACAGGCTAAACCAGCAGCGGCGCTGCCAACTCTCAGAACTTTTCCGGACATTACTGATTGTAAAACCTCAACTTTTTTTCATTCGAATAAATTTGATTTAAGTTGCTGAATGGAACCCACTTACAATTTATTCATTGTCTTTTGTGAGCGCGTAGTGCTCATGTGGGTTTCATTTGTATAAATTTGTTTAAGTATTTGGTCAAATGGAACTTACATGAATGTCCTTATCCATTCTCTTTTGTGAGGACAGTGCTCATGTAAGTTTCATTCCTCTTGTATGCTTCATTATTTAGTATCTTTGGCCTTCAAAACAAATAACCCATTAACCTTTGGAAAATTTTTCTTCAAAACTACTTCAGTCAGCCGTTGACGAATTTTCAAAACTTCCGGGCATAGGAAAGAAAACAGCCCTTCGGCTGGTATTGCACTTATTAAGGCAACAAGAGCAGGATGTAGAGGCTTTTGCCCATGCAATGACCGATTTACGCAACAATATTTTGTATTGCACCAAGTGCTACAACATCAGCGACAAAGAGGTTTGTCACATCTGCAGCTCGCCCCACCGCGACAAATCAACCATATGTGTTGTGGAAGATTTGCGCGACATTATTGCCATTGAAAATACCGGACAATACAGAGGTTTATACCATGTACTTGGGGGCATAATTTCTCCCATGAATGGTATCGGACCCGACGATCTTCATATTAATCCTCTCATCAGCAGAGTCATTGAAGATAATGTTGGCGAGGTTATTCTCGCCCTCAGCACTACCATGGAAGGTGACACTACTAATTTTTATATCTACAGAAAACTGCAGGACCACAAAGTTAAACTCTCTGCTATCGCCCGGGGTATTGCCATTGGTGATGAACTGGAATATGCCGATGAAATCACCCTTGGCCGTTCAATCATCAACAGAACCCCTTACCAGGTAAGCATTTCTTCAACCAAAAAATAATTCGCTGTAATGAAGCTCTCAGTAATTATTGTCAACTATAATGTTAAGTATTTTCTTGAACAATGCCTGAAGTCGGTTTTTATCTCCGGAAAAAATATCGACATGGAAGTTTTTGTGGTTGACAACAATTCGGTTGATGGCTCAGTGCAGATGGTAAGAGAAAAGTTTCCCCAGGCGGTTTTAATTGCCAATAAAGAAAACACAGGTTTCAGCAGGGCCAACAACCAGGCCATAAAGATTTCAAAAGGAGAGTATGTCCTTTTGCTCAATCCTGATACGGTTGTAGAAGACGACACGTTTAAAAAAGTGGTGGCATTTATGGATAAAACGCCAGATGCCGGAGGGTTGGGAGTGAAAATGATTGATGGTAAAGGGATCTTTCTTCCCGAATCCAAGAGAGGGCTACCTACTCCATCAGTGGCCTTCTACAAAATTTTCGGATTTTCTGCGCTGTTTCCAAAATCCAGAATTTTTGGCAAATATCACCTGGGTTACCTGGACAACGACAAAATTCATTCGGTAGATGTACTGTCTGGGGCATTTATGCTCATGCGCAAATCGGTGCTGGAGAAAACAGGCTATCTGGATGAAACTTTTTTCATGTACGGTGAAGACATAGACCTCTCCTATCGTATTACCAGTGCCGGATACAAAAACTATTACTTCCCCCAAACCCGCATTATCCATTACAAAGGAGAAAGTACCAAGAAAAGCAGCATCAACTATGTGTTTGTTTTTTACAATGCGATGATCATTTTTGCCAAAAAGCATTTTTCAAAAAAAAATGCAAGCCTGTTCTCTTTCCTCATCAACATTGCCATCTATTTCAGGGCTTTTCTGGCCATTCTCAGCAGATTCTTTCGCAGAATTATTACTCCTTTGCTGGATGCACTGATCATATTTCTGGGTTTTATTTTCATCAAAGAATACTGGGAAACTTATGTTCTGGAATTTGAGCAAAGCTACTACCCTCCCGAATTTCTCACCTACTTTGTTCCATCCTACATCCTGCTCTGGTTGTTTTCGGTTTACATAAGTGGCGGTTATGACAGACCTGTAAAACTTTTCCGTATCGTTCGGGGCATCGGTATTGGTACGGTAGGCATCCTGGTTATTTATGCCTTGCTACCCATTTCCATGAGGTTTTCAAGGGGGCTTATTCTGCTTGGAAGTCTCTGGGCAGTTACCAGCATGCTGATAACCCGGATAGCCTGGCATCTGGCAAGGTATAAAAATCTCAACATCGGCAGACAAATCAATAAGCGCATCGGGATTATCGGCAAAGGCACAGAGCCCTCCAGAGTAGCCATGATGCTGAGGCAAAGCGGCAGCAATGCATTTATCGGTTTGATAAGCACAGAGGAAAAGTTTGACGAAAAAGCCGGTTACCTGGGTCGCCTCGAACAGCTCAATGAAATCATTGAAGTGTATAATATCAATGAACTGATTTTTTGTGCCAGCGAAATCTCCTCACAGTCTATCATATCGCATATGTCTGGACTAAGAGATAAACCTGTAAACTTCAAAATCGCCCCACCACAAAGCCTTTTCATTATTGGCAGCAATTCCATAGACACGTTTGGAGATTTCTTTACCGTTGATATCAATACCATCAACCAAACTGCCAACAAAAGAAACAAGAGACTTTTCGATCTTCTTACTTGCGGTGTGCTCACCCTGACTTTGCCCATCAACATCTGGTTCCTGAAAAACCCGTTGGGGCTTGTCAAAAATATTATCTATGTAACTTTCAATCAAAAAACATGGGTGGGTTACAATCCCAAAGCTGACAACTCCCAACTCCCCTCACTGAAAAAATCAGTTCTAAATCCGGCTGATATGTTTGCAGAGAAGAATCTTGACCCTACTACATTGTTAAACCTCAACACCCTGTATGCCAAAGATTTCAGGCTCGAAAATGATTTTAAAATCATCAGGAAGGCTTTCCGGAAGCTGGGTAGAAACTGAAGTTTTTCCGTTATCACTCATTCGCCTTTAAACTTTTGCAGTCACAAGACGTTAAAAGGATACAATTTACATAAGATGCATTATCATACACATAAAATCTTTGTTTAAAAAGGGCCAGCTGAAAAAGTTTTTAGTGCGTCAGATGTAAGGCGACAAGGCGAAGCTGTATAGGCATACTGCGAGCTGAAGGCAACGAAGCAG
>RECE01000335.1 GCA_007694165.1 Bacteroidota bacterium | reverse complement strand
ACCCTGCTGGTGAACCCCGAAGGTGCTGGTGAAGTTTTTGGCGCCGGAGATTACGAAGAAGGAACGTTTGCCAGTGTAAATGCAGTGGCCAATGAAGGATGGGTATTTGTGAACTGGACTGACACAGAGGATAATATCATTTCCGAAATGCCGGCCAACGACATTCCCATGACCGCAGATCTTACCCTGATCGCAAACTTTGAGGAAGAAGTGGTAATTATAGACCCCTTTATTCTCACTCTGCTTGTTAACCCAGAAGGTGCAGGTGAAGTATTCGGTGCAGGTGTGTATGAAGAAGGAGAAACAGCCAGTGTTAACGCAGTTCCCAACGAAGGATGGTTGTTCGTAAACTGGACTGACCTGGAAGGCAATGTGATTTCTGAAATGCCAGCAAATGACATTACAATTACTGGTGATCTTACACTTATTGCTAATTTCATGGAAGAGCCTGTTGATGGCGAACTCATAGTAAATATCGAGGTGACTGGTGTAACTTGTCCCGGAGATGACGATGGCAGTATTTTCGTAAGTGTAACCGGTGGTCAGAAACCCTACAATATCTGTCTCTCATTTGGATGCGATACTGAAGGTGTATTTGATAAAACTCAAACTGCTCATTATGGTGGTTTATTGCCAGGCTACTACCAGATCACTATTGTAGATGCCAATGGTTTAACCTTCGAAGAGTGTGTATGGGTACCCGAACCAGATCCTATCACTGTAGAAGTTGAGCTCGATGCTCCTCTCTGTTTTGAAGAAGAGATGACAGCTACTGCAACTTATACTATCAGTGGTGGAACAATGCCGTATACTTTCGATGGCGAACCCGTTGAAGGCAATACTGTTGTGGTTGTTTATGACGAAGAAGGCACATTCAGCCATATGATCAACGACGCTAATGACTGCGGACCTGTTGAGGTTGAAGTTACCATTGAATTCCCTGTTGCTCTCGAAGCTTCTGTAGAATATGATCCGATCCTTTGCTTTGGCGAAACTACCCTTGTGGATGTTCTTGCCGAAGGCGGAACCGGAACACTTTCCCTGTATGACGTGGTAGAGGGTGAACTGGTATTCGTTTCTGAACTGCCATTGGAAGCTCCTCTTGCACTGGGTGCCGGAGAATACAGCTGGGTAGTAATGGATGAGAACGAGTGCGAATTCCCGCTTGATTTCGAAATTGTACAACCTGACGAACTGGAAGCAGAAGTGGTATACGAACCCATTGCATGCTATGACGGCACTACAATGGTAGACGTTGAAGCCATGGGTGGAACAGGAACACTATCACTCTATGATGTTGTTGATGATGAACTGGTATTCGTTTCTGAACTTCCCCTGGAAGCTCCGCTGGCACTGGGTGCCGGAACTTACAGCTGGGTAGTAATGGATGAAAACGGATGTCAGGTGCCCCTTGACTTCACCCTTACTCAACCTGATCTTCTCGAAGCAGTTGTGATAGACCAAATGGATCCGACCTGTTTCGAAGGAACAGATGGATACGTAGTAATAGAGATCTTTGGTGGCACACCACCCTACTTCCCAGGCTTTGGCGAACTGGAAGGCAACATCCTTACTCTTAGCAATCTAAGTGCAGGAGCAGGAATGGTTTCCATTACTGACTCCAAAAACTGCGGACCTGCCGAGGTTGAATTTGAACTTGGCGAACCCGATCCTGTGGTTGTCAATCTGGAAGAAGTAATGAATGTTCTTTGCTATGGCGATGCAACCGGCTCCATCCTGGTAACCGCAACCGGCGGAACGGGAGAATTTATGTTCTCACTCGATGGTGAAGTATTCCAGGATAGCGGATTGTTTGAAGATCTTTTGGCCGGAGAATATACCGTATATGCATTGGATGAAAACGGCTGTCTGGGCATGCTGGAAGGAATTGTGATAACGCAACCCGATGAACTCCTTGTAGATCTTACTGTAACCAACGTTAGCTGCTTTGGAGCAGACGATGGGCAAATCATGGGTTATATAACCGGTGGCGTTGGTCCTTACAATGTATGTCTGTTTACCCAATGTGACGAAGACCCGGATAAAGGAGAATTTGATCCTGCTAAAGGACAAGGCTTCCTGCACTGGAATCTCGTTCCCGGTGAGTATATGATTGTTGTAACTGACCAGAATGGTTGCCAGTGGATGGAATGTGTAACTATTGAGGAACCCGAACCATTTGGCGCAAGCTTTACTGACCTGGTGGATTTAGTTTGTAATGGTGATGATACCGGCGAAGTAACCATTGTGTTTGAAGGTGGAACAATGCCCTACAACCTATCATGGGAAGGACAGGAAACCTTTGACATTGAAGGCAGCAGTTATACCATTACTGGTTTGACAGCCGGAGACTATACAATTTATGCAGACGATGCTAATGGATGTGGTCCTGTAGTCCTTGAATTTTCCTGCCTGGAGCCAGCAATGCCTCTGTCATTGGAAGAATCCGAAGTGGGCAATGTAAGCTGTAATGGTGGTTCTGATGGTTACATCCAACTGTTCCCTGTGGGTGGTGTTGGAGAATACACTGTAAGTGGAGATCTGGAAGCACTCTTTACCCAGGGCTTGATGGCAGGAATTTACGAGTTTACCGTTACTGACGAGAATGGTTGTCAGGTAATGGGAAGCGAAGTAATTACCGAACCTGAACCATTGACAGTTACCATTGAAATTGAAGACCTTGTTTGTGAAGGAGATGGTGTAGAAGTTTACGCTTCTGACTGGATCTGGTACCGTCAGGGACTTACCAATGCAGGCAACCTGCCCAATGCTGATCGCAGTGATCCCGAACAGGTAATCGGAGAGCCCGTTTATGGTGATGTGCTAGGAACATTCTTCTCTTTAGGATTTGGAGGAGAAATGATTGTTAAATTTGACGCTCCCATAGCCAATGGACCCGGTAACGACCTGTTGATAGTAGAAACTACCTTTGGAAATCAAACTTGTGCCACTTATCCTGAGAAGGTGGACGTTTGGGTAGCTCAATATATCAATGAGGAACTCTACACACCCATTCAGGGAGAGATAGATGTTCTTGGACTTGGAGATGAGTGGATTTATCTCGGACAAGGCTGTCTGGACGCCGAATTTGATTTTGGTGCTCTGCCATGGGTACAGTATGTATACATGAAAGACGTAAGCGATCCTGATGATTTCGCTAATTCACAAACCAGTGATGGTTATGACATTAACGGTCTTGTAGCGCTGAACGGAAGTCTTGTTGTATCAGCAAACCTGATGGCAATGGCAGAAGGAGGAACTCTGGAATATACATTCCTCTGGAGTACTGATGAAACAAATGCGATGATAAATGTTTCTGCTCCCGGCTTGTATACCGTTTGGGTAACTGATGCCAATGGCTGTATGACAGAAGCCACAGTAGAGGTTTACTGTGGAGAATACATGGTTGATGAAGATGACAAACTATTTGCTGATGATCCTATCAGTGGATACATGGATATTCTGAATTCCAAAGTATTCCCCAACCCATTCCGCTCTGAGGCCACTATTGAATTTACCCTTGCCCGTAATACCAAAGCTACAGTTTACCTCTACAACCTGGCAGGTGAAAGAGTTGCGCTGTTGTTTGAAGGCAATGTAAATGCATTTGAAACACAACAAGTTAGATTTGGTTCTGAAAATCTCAACAGTGGTGTTTACTTCTACCACCTCAATACAGGAAGCGAAGTATACATCAACAAAGTTGTGCTTGTTAAGTAATGCTTGCTGAAACATGCAAGATGTAAAAGGTGTCCCGCAAATGCGGGGCACCTTTGTTTTTGAAAGTACTGGAAAACAAACTCTGATTTTGCGGTTATACTAAAACAATCAAATTATAAAAATGTAATCCATAAAATTAACCCCCAAATCAAAGAAAAATTTTGACATCACGCTTACTGTTGATACATTTGCATTTTGTTTGTAAAACCTCATAATCTTTTTTTAAAATGGAAATTCAAGGCAGAATTCTGGAAATGCTGGAACCCAAATCAGGTCAGTCCTCAAGAGGAAGTTGGAAAAAACAGGAGTTTATTCTGGAGACCAATGAATCTTTTCCCAAAAAGATCTGCATTGCCAGCTGGAACGATAAAATTGATCTTTCAAACCTGAAAGCAGGCGATGAAGTAACTGTTTCAGTAAATATAGAAAGCAGAGAATACAATGGCAACTGGTACACCGACATAAAAGCATGGAAAGCCGAGGTGACAAATCAACAAAATAATGACTCGGGCAACCAGGGATTGCCGGGGCTTAAGGGAGAAGAAGCCCCTCCTCCACCATGGGAAAATGACCCGGGTGAGTCAGACGAGGATCTTCCTTTCTGATTCTGGCATTGCACTAAAAGGTAATTTCATTCTGTGCATTGAATTCTTCCGGAGTTTAACCCTGAAAATTTTTCAGTTTTTCTTCGGATTCAGCTGCAGGGATCAGACTGTTTTTCAAGAACATTGATTAACTTTATAAAGAATCACAAAACTCAGTTACGTTTTCTCTATTCACTAAAACTTAAGGTTATGAAAATGTCTGTGTCCTCTTTTGAAAGCAAATCTAAGGTTTTTGCCTCTGGATTGAGAATTTTCTTGATTCTCCTAATCTCTGTTACCGGACTCTTTTTACCTGAAGTGCAAGCACAGGAAGTATATCACCCTCAAAGATTGATGATTCAATTTTCCGAACAGTCCGGACTCAATAAGCAGTTGACTGAAGTTTTTCAGGATCGTACCATTGAATCCTTTGTACCGTCCACTTATCCTGAAATTGACTCAGAAGATCCTGCTTTCAGGCATGGCGACAATACGTTTTTGCACTATATTTTTGAATTCTTCAACTCCTACCCAGTGCAATCCGTGAGGCCCCTGATAAAAAGCACAGAAAGGTCTGCTTTGTCCTCAGCATTTGACAGGGTATACCTTGTTTATATTTCCGAAGATTCGGATGTAACAGGCACACTTGAGAATCTTCTTCAAAACCAGTTCATCGAAGTAGCAGAACCAGACTATATCGGTTTTGGTGGAGGGAAATTAGTTTCCATGGGAGAATTCGAAACAACAATGCTGCTCCCCAAAACCAACCCTCCGGTCAACGATGTTCATTTTAATTTCCAATACGGCTTGCTCAATACCGGTCAATCTATTGGTGGTATTTTGGGGATTGCCGGAGCAGACATTAATATTGTGCCCGGATGGTCACTAACTACCGGCAACAGCGAAATAGTGCTGGGAGTTCTTGATTCCGGAATGCCGCTGGAACATCATGAATTTGAAGGGCGGGTTTTTCAAGGGTTTAATTTCGTTTCCAACAATAACAATTATTTCGACGACCATGGACACGGAGCAAGTGTAACAAGTATTGCTGCGGCTACCGGTAACAATTCAGGCCTGATGGCCGGCACCGACTGGCAAAGCACTATCCTGCCCGTAAAAATCCTGGACAACAATAACTCTGGTTTATATTCCTGGTGGATCAATGGTATCAACTACGCGGTGGAAAATGGAGCCCATGTAATCAATATGAGCGTTGGGGGCTCATCTCAAAGTACATTTTTACAGAATGCAGTAAATAGCGCACTTGAAAACGGGGTAATCGTGGTAGCCTGCATGATGAACGAAAACAATGACGTTACCTATTACCCTGCTGGCTACGAAGGAGTTATATCAGTGGGTGCTACCAACAACAAAGACGAAAGGGCAGAGCCTTTTGCATGGGGAGGAGGAAGCAATTATGGCAACCATATCGATTTTGCCGCTCCCGGCGACAACATAGCAAGCCTGAGTGGCAATAATTTTCAATCCATCGGATACTGGAGTGGCACTTCCATGTCCGCCCCTTTTGTAGCTGCCACCATTACCCTTATGCTAAGCATTGACCCTAATTTAACCCGGGATGAAATTTACAGTATCCTGAAAGAAACTACCAGAGATAGAGTACATGGCAATAAAGATAAAACCCAGGAATGGGAGCAGTTTACAGGATGGGGACGCATCGATGTAACTGCAGCCTTGGAGCTAACCCTCGCCGGCACCTTTCCATCATCTGTTGACAGCAACCAGGGAAGTTTCCAAAACAAGTACGGTTTCATATTTCCCAACCCTGCATCCGACCAAGTCTCGGTGATTACAAGCAATGAAATTCACACCATTGAAATTATCGATACTTCCGGTAGGTTATTGATTTCGATACCTTCGCAACAGCAAGGCAGCAAAAGTTATATTGATATCTCAAAACTCAGTAACGGAATATACCTTATTCGCTATAAGGGAAAAAATATTGTCCAAACCCAAAAATTGATTGTAAAAAACCACTAAAACATCAATAACACACAGATAACCAATCAAATAAAATCTTTCAACGTTAATCTGTTAATTGTAATGACTGAAATTGAAATAAAAAAATTCCTGCATAAGGTAGAATTATTCAGAGATCTCGGTGATGAGGAACTCGATGTGGTTGTAAAACAAACCGAAGTAAAATCCTTCCGGCCCAGACAATACCTTTTCCAGGAAAACAGCCCTGCCAATAAATTTCTTAATATCATTTACGAAGGCGAGGTTGAGTTATTCAAGAAAACTCCATTTGGAGAAGAGAAGCGTCTCACATTTTTTGGCACCTACGACTTTCTGGGTGAAGGCACAATTATGGCAGACACGCCTCATTCTACCAATGCAAGAGCATTGAAAAAAACCACGGTAGTATGCATTTCTAAGGAAAACTTTACCAATCTGTTCGATACACAAACGGCCATTGCCCTGAAGATTTTCAAGGTTATCTCCAAAGTTATCTCCCGCCGCATGCGCCAAAGCAACTCCAAGGTGGTGAACGTTGGTGCGCAATATGAATCAGGACGAACACGCAAAGAGCATGACTTACTTGGATATCGCGATGTGCCGCATGAAGTGTATTATGGAATACAAACCATGCGCGGTATTGAGAACTTTACCATCAGTGGTGTAACCCTCAATTTTTTTCCTGAGCTCATCATCAGTCTCGCCATGGTAAAAATGGCTTCGGCAAGGGCCAATCATGAACTGGGCCTATTGCCTGAAGATATTACCAATGCCATTGTAAGAGCATGCCATGAAATAATCAATGGAAAGTACCACCACCACTTTGTGATTGATATGATTCAGGGAGGTGCCGGAACTTCTACCAACATGAATGCCAACGAAGTGATTGCCAACAGAGCACTCGAACTTTTAGGACATCAAAAAGGAGAATACAAATACTGCCATCCCAACAGCCATGTAAATCTTTCGCAATCTACCAACGATGCTTATCCCACGGCTGTAAAAATTGCCCTCATTGCAAGCAATGAAAAACTGGTGGAAGTATTGTATACACTTATTGAGGGTTTTAAGGAGAAAGAAAAAGAGTTCTCCCATGTTATAAAAATGGGTCGCACCCAGTTACAGGATGCAGTACCCATGACCCTGGGACAATCCTTCGGAGCCTATGCCACCACCCTGGAAGAGGAAGTGGTGCGTCTTTACCAGAATGCGGATCTGCTGAAAGAAGTCAATATGGGTGGTACAGCCATTGGTACAGGTATCAATGCAGACCCCGATTACAGCGAAAAAGTAATTTACCACCTGCAGCATATTACAGGATTAAACATCAAATTGGCCTCCAACCTTGTGGAAGCCACCCAGGATACCGGAGCTTTTGTGATGTATTCTGCAGCGGTTAAAAGACTGGCAGTTAAGCTTTCAAAAATATGTAATGACCTCCGCCTGTTGTCTTCAGGACCCAGGGCAGGGTTTAATGAGATAAATCTGCCTCCCATGCAGCCCGGCTCCTCCATCATGCCCGGAAAGGTAAACCCGGTGATTCCTGAAGTTGTTAACCAGATTGCTTTTAAAGTAATTGGCAATGATCTTACCGTAACCCTTGCAGCCGAAGCAGGACAGCTCGAACTCAACGTTATGGAGCCCATCATGGTACAAAGCCTGTTTGAGTCCATTGAGATGCTGAAAAATGGTATGACAACACTTTTGCACAGATGCATTTCGGGCATCACAGCCAACGAAGAGCATTGCCGCCAGATGGTAATGAACAGTATCGGGCTGGTTACTGCTTTAAACCCCGTTCTGGGTTACGAAGCATGCACCGTGCTGGCCAAAGAAGCGATGATAACCAACAAAGGTGTCTATGAGCTGGTACTGGAAAAAGGGATGCTTTCCAAAGAAGAACTTGATGAAGTTTTGAAGCCGGAGAATATGATTGCTCCGCAGCGTCTGAATCCTATCAAAAAGAAAACTGAGTAAAGTATCCCCCTACAATCTGATAGGGGTATAAACCATCAAAGCTGTCGGTACTTATATGTGAAATATTGGTATCGGCAGTTTTTTTGTTGGTTGGATCACACCAACTCCGACAGGAGTGATATGATTATAGTACAGGATGTGCCACCGTAAGAACCGGCGCTGCGAAAGCGTTAAAAACAAAGAAAATGGGTAATGACAGCGCCCTTCGACAGGCTCAGGGACCAATAAGGACAAGCTCAGGGGGTCGTTGTTACGGTGGTTGAGCCTGTCGAAACCATACAACCCTGGTTATTGCGAAACTCTCTTCGATTAAAGAATATGATAACAGGTTGAAAATTCAGAAAACACTAATCAAAGCCACCCCCAGAAGCATAATCAGAACCGCAAAAACCCTGTTTCCAAAACCCTTTTCCTTGAAGAAAATAACACCAAAAAAAACTACAAACAAAGCACTTGTGCGTTTTACAGCGATTACGTAAGCTACGTGTGTCAGCTCAATAGCATGCATTTGAAAAATTAAAGTGAGCGCAGTAAAAAGTCCTACCGGAAAGATTACGGCAAAATTATTTTTGAGATGAGGTACTTGTCCACGGGCCTTCCAAAACACCAGTGGAATCATTCCGATAAACAAAAATACACTTACCGATATCACCCAGAAAAAGGGAGAGCTGTTCTGAACCCCCACTTTATCAATGTTGGCAGTGATGCTCCATAGGAAAGCTACCAGCAGCATCAAACGGGGACCTTTTTCTGAGAATAAGGTTGCAAATGGCGCTAAAAACCCTTTCTTCCGGGAAGAAAATTGCAAAAAATAAGAACCGGCAACAATGCATAAAACCCCTGCAATACCTTTAGCATCGGGTATCTCACCAAGAATAAGCGGTGATGTGATGAGTAAAAACAAGGGTGTGAATGTTACCATGGGCACAGTAAGAGAGAGGTCAGAGTGCTGAATGGCATTCAGGTAAAGAATAGTTATCAGAATATTAAGCAATCCTCCCGTAAAAAGCGCAATCCAGAAATAATCACCTGTTTCTGGTATTTCAATAAACCAAAGCAAAGGAATCAAAAAAGGCAGGGCAAACATTCTCATTGCAAAAGCCACCATAACAGGATGCGTGTTCTTCAGCGAGAATTTGCTGAAAACATCCTTAAAGGATTCACTTAAGGCGGTAAGAAATGCTAACAGTAGCCACATCCGGGTAACATCAATCAGACAGAAAGATAATAGTATAGCAGCAAAAGAGGTATCAAAATACCGGTAGATACAAAATACCACCCCCGTTGGGTAAAACCGTTTTTACCCTTAAGCACAAACAATCCGGTAATGGCCAGAATGATTAAGCCTGCAGCAAACAAATCCGCAAACCAGGTCCACAGCCTTCGGGGAGAATTGTAGTGCAGAAAATTCACCTGATTAAATACAGGTCGTTTCCGGATGGTTTCCAGGTTGCCATCGCCGGTCCTGAGGTTGAGATTTACGGTTCCTCCATCAATAAAAATACGCATGTTATCTCCACTGGCAAGATGGGTTTTGTAGCCATTCTCTTCTCCGATTTGCTCCAGGATTTTCAAGGCAAGGGTTTGCCCTCCTGAAGCGTCTGAGGGGACCTCCACGTTGAAAGCTTCCTGTCTTATGATAAAATTGGGATTCCAGTGATGACGATGATTGAGTGCTATACCCGACAATCCGTAAATAATGCACATTCCGAAAAAGAAATAACCCAGATCGCGATGCACGGCCCGGTTGATTCTGCGTATATTCATAACTTTTTGATGTAGAAAATGATAAAACAAGATTTTTATTTGTACTCAGATTCTGCTGCTACAAAATCCGCCTGCAAATATAAATAAAAAAGCGCCCCTGCAGTAATCACTACGCAAGGACGCT
>RECE01000371.1 GCA_007694165.1 Bacteroidota bacterium | reverse complement strand
ACACACACGAGGATGATTAATTGTATATCAGTGCGTTGTAGACAGAGAAAAGCTAATTGTGATGTTCCATCTGACCGACTTAATCAAATTTTAAACAGATGAACCATGAAAAAACTCTGGGAAAAAGGGATAAATACAGCGAAATCGGTGGTGGAATTTACTACTTCCACCGACCGTATTTTTGATACAAGACTGGCACCATATGACGTGTTGGGAAGTATCGCACATGCCAGGATGCTTTATGATATTGGCATCCTGAAAAGCACAGAAGTAAACAGCCTGGAAAAAGCCCTGGGAAAAATCATGAAACAGATCATGGCGGGTAGTTTTGAAATTGAAGAAGGGGTAGAAGATGTGCACAGCCAGATTGAAATTATGCTCACACGAGAAATTGGTGAAGTAGGGAAGAAATTGCATACCGGTCGTTCTCGAAACGATCAGATTCTGGTTGACCTGAAATTATTTACCCGTGAAGCTTTGAAAAACACGGTGGCTCATACCCATAAACTCTTTAAGGTTCTCATTGAACTTAGCAACACCCACAAGGATATACTAATGCCCGGTTATACTCACATGCAGGTGGCCATGCCCTCGTCCTTTGGTCTTTGGTTTGGTGCCTTTGCAGAGAGCCTGGTGGATGATATGCTACTTCTGCTGACAGCCTATAGGATTAATGATCAAAATCCTTTGGGATCAGCAGCAGGTTATGGTTCATCTTTCCCTTTAAACAGAAGGCTGACAACTCAACTTTTAGGCTTTGACAATCTGCAGGTTAACGTAGCCTATGCCCAGTTAAGCAGAACGAAAAACGAAAGAACCATTGCCTTTGCTCTGGCATCTGTGGCCAATACCCTTTCAAGACTATCCATGGACGTGTGTCAGTTTAGCGGCCAGAATTACAACTTCTTCTCTTTGCCCGACGAATACACTACGGGGTCCAGCATCATGCCCCACAAAAAAAATCCTGATGCCTTTGAACTCATAAGGGCAAGGTGCAACAAACTGCTTGCGCTACCCAATGAAATAAGTCTGATTGCCACAAACCTGCCTTCGGGATACAACAGGGACTATCAGCTCACAAAACAAAGTTTTATGACTGCTTTTGATGATGTGAATGAATGTATTGTCATGACTACTACCCTTATGGAAAACCTAAAAGTGAATCCCACCGTAATCAATGACAAAATATATGATGCTATTTTCAGTGTTGAAGAGGTAAATAAACTGGTATTAGAGGGAATCCCCTTTCGTGACGCATACAAAATGGTGGCCAAAGAAATACAAAATGGAACCTACAAACCCAATAGAAACATTGAACACAAACATGAAGGAAGTATTGGAAACCTTTGCAATGAGATGATTGTACAAAAGCTCGATGCAATTTTGTCTCAGTTTAACTTTATGAAATCTGAAGTAGCGTTAAATAATTTACTGGTCTGGTAAAACCATCTTAGTTTATTCATTCATTACAATAAAATGGAAACATCCTACAAACTCGTGTTTAAGGTGGAAATCGAATCTTTGTTTGATGCCAGCGGAAAGCTAAGCCTGGCCAAAATGGAACATCTTGCCATGGTAATCACCACGCTGCAAAATGCCGGATTTCAAACCCTATTGGTTTCCTCAGGTGCAATTGCACTGGGAACTGCCAAAATGGGGCTTGCAGGTCCACCCAAAGAGCTTATTACAAAACAGGCTATTTCGGCCATCGGGCAGGCAGACCTGATTAAATATTATCAAATGTTTTTTGACAGTTTCGACCAGATTGTGGCACAGGTGCTTATTACAAAAGATGTAATTACCAATCCTTTGCGCAATAATAATACAAAAAAGACACTCAACAGATTGCTTCAAAAAGGCATTATACCTATTGTGAATGAAAATGATTCAGTATCCATTGATGATATCATCCTTAATGACAATTATCCTCTTGCTTTAATAGTTGCTCAGCTTACCCATGCACATGTTATTGTTGTGAAAGAGAATAAAGAGGATCTGTTCAGGATAATTATCAGGAATAACCCTAAAATGATAATGGTTTCAGAAGAAGGCTTGTTTAAACTTGCCAATAATATTAAATCCGGAGAAACCATCGCAGAACAAATCAACTTTGACTGTAAAACCCGACAACCAATACAGTCATCAGAAAAAAATAATACCAAAGAGGAATCCGGTTTAGCATACACAAGTATACTGGTAAATGGATTTCCACAAGTACTAATCGATTCATAAATCACCAAAATGGAACTTACTGATATCTGGGAAAAAATAAAAACCTGCAAAAAAATCGTTGTTAAAGTTGGGACTTCAACTCTCAGTTATCCCAACGGTAAATTGAACTTTCAAAGAGTCGAAAAATTGGCCACAGTATTGTCGGCCATTCAAAAATCAGGAAAGAAGATAATTTTGGTTTCCTCTGGTGCCATTGCTGTAGGCTCGGGAAGACTAGGCCTAAAGAACAAACCGACGGATCTGGCCGAAAAACAAGCCCTGGCAGCCGTTGGGCAAGCTGAGCTCATGAAAATTTATCAAAAATTGTTTGAAGCAAAGAACCAAATGGTAGCCCAGGTGCTGCTAACCAAAGACATTGTTACTGTTGCTGAACGTAAGATAAACGCTTCCAATACCTTAAATGCACTTATGGAGATGGATGTTATTCCCATCATCAATGAAAACGATACCGTTGCAACAGATGAAATTGAATTTGGCGACAATGATACCCTTTCAGCAGATGTTGCTTCTCTGATAACTGCAAACCTTCTGGTGCTATTGTCTGATATCGACGGACTGTACTCTGCCGATCCCCGAATCGACCCAAAGGCGACCATAATTCCTGTGGTAACAGAAATAAATGGAACGCTGGAGGAATCTGCCAAAGGAAGTGCAAACGAATTTGGCACCGGAGGAATGGTGACAAAAATAATTGCCGCCAGGCAGTGTTCCCAAATGTGCATTCCAGTAGTCATTACCAATGGTTCAAATCCGGCAATTCTTTACGAACTGCTGGAAGGAAAACCCACAGGAACATTGTTTAGCTGGCATAATCAAGAAAAACCCATATTAGAAATATAAATATAGTAACTATGGAAGAACTTATTCAAAAAGGAATAAAAGCTAAAAAAGCTGCCACCATATTGGCGCAACTATCTACAGAACAAAAAAATAACGTCCTGGAGCAAGCTGCCAAACTTATTATAGAAAAATCAGAAACGATTTTACAAGCCAATAAAAAAGATTTGGATACTGCACATGCTAATAATGTCAAAGGAGCATTGATGGATCGATTGAGCCTTAATAAACAAAGACTTGAAGGAATTGCCGAAGGGCTGCAACAGGTTGCTTCACTGGAGGACCCCATTGGAGAGGTGCTTTCTATGAACAAACGCCCCAATGGACTAAGAATTGGTCAGATTAGAGTTCCCCTGGGCGTGATTGGCATCATATACGAGGCCAGGCCTAACGTTACCGCCGATGCCTTTGCCCTCTGTTTGAAAACCGGAAATGCGGTCATTTTGAGGGGAGGCAAAGAGGCTATCAATTCCAATATGGCCATTGTAGATGTAATTCGCGAGGCTCTTCAAAGTCAAAATGTTTCTATGGATGCCATTCAGCTGGTGGAGGACACCTCGCGCGATAGCGCCGTTGGTATGATGAAACTCAATCAATACCTGGATGTTCTCATTCCACGTGGTGGCGCAGGACTAATAAAAACTGTGGTAGAAAACAGTAGTGTGCCCGTGCTGGAAACAGGAGTAGGCAACTGCCACACTTACATTGATGAATCAGCCGATCTGAAAATGGCACAAAGTATTGCCGTAAATGCCAAAACTCACCGACCTGGCGTATGCAATGCTATGGAAAGTTTGCTGGTACATGCTTCGGTTGCTGATAAGATACTCCCTCCCCTTTGTAAAGAACTGAAAAAGCTCAATGTGGAAATCAGGGGTGATGAAAAAGTGGTGCAACTGGTGCCCTTTGCCTTACCCGCTAAAGAGGAAGACTGGGCCACAGAATATCTCGACCTGATTTTATCAATTAAAGTTGTGTCTGATTTGGATGAAGCAATTGCCCACATTACCAAATACGGGTCAAGCCACTCCGAAACAATAGTAACAGAGAATTACAGCAATTCCCAGCGTTTTTTGCATGAGGTAGATGCAGCAGCGGTGTATGTCAATGCATCTACCCGCTTTACCGACGGATTCATGTTTGGGTTTGGTGCTGAAATAGGTATTTCAACCCAAAAACTTCATGCTCGTGGACCTATGGGCCTCAAAGAGCTTACTTCTACCAAATATATCATTTATGGAGATGGCCAGGTGAGAAGCTAATATTCCTATCGATATCTCCTGAGAAAAACAGAATACAACCATTCCCAATGTGCCAGGCTGCGGGACAGTACCCCTGCGATATTCTCACAGAAACGGATACATCGTGTCAATCCAGCGGTCTTCGGTGATGAAGAAGCTTCCCATGCGTGACCAGTCTTCCAGGATTCGGTTTTCCTTCATTTCCTCCTGGCTCATGCCGTCATTTTTGGCACTTTGGAGCACCTTTATGGTTTCTGTTAAGTCTTCATGCCATTGTTTGAGTTCCACCCCGGTATAAACGGGTCCGTGGCCTCCTACGAAAGTGGCATCTTCAGGGAAATGACCGATGATTCTTTCCACATTTTCCAGGAACCGGAAGGGGTCACCGCCATTGGAAACATCCACAAAAGGGAAAAAGCCGGCAAAAAGCAGGTCTCCCATCACCAGTACATTGGATTTGGGAAAATAGATGATGAGGTCTCCTTCGGTATGCCCTCCTTCCATGTGGGTGATTTGAATTTTCTCGTCGTTAAACTCCAGGTCCATGTTACCATCAACGAGGATGTTGGGGCGGGCATATTCCGGAAAGGGAGGGGTAGTGGTTTCACCTCTTCGTTGTTCCATGGAAAGGAATCTTTTTACACTTTCGTGTGCAATGATATCGGCTTCTTTGCCAATGACCTTGTTGCCGCCGGTATGGTCCCCATGCAGGTGGGTGTTGATGAGATAGCGGATGGGTGCATCAGAGATGTTTCGGATTTCTTCCATAAGTTTTTCGGCGCTGTGCTCATAAGCTGCATCGATGACCAAAACCCCGTCTTCGCCATGGGACATGATTACAGCCACAGCGTTATTGACAAATAGCCGGTGTATGCCCGGTGCAAGTTCTGTGGTTTCAATGGTGGTGGCAGGCCTGGTCTGGCTGGTTGCGTTCAGAAACGGCAACATGAGCAATGCGATTAGCAGATTTTTCATTTGCATGGATGTTGGTTTGTTGATTTTTAGCTTACAGATATTTTATTAAAACTATAAACGCAAAACAAAGCCATCGGTTCATTGGGTCATTTCTGTTTTTTGAAAAGGTGCCCCTGAGCAGTTCGACAAGCTCACTGTAGCACCTGTCGAAGGGCATTTTCTAAACTATTCCAAGCGCTATGTTCGCACCAGTGGTTTCGACAGGCTCAACCACCGGAGAGGGCGGTCCCTGAGCAGTTCGACAAGCTCAACCACCGGGACGGTCCCTGAGCTTGTCGAAGGGTCCCTGAGCTAATTAATGTGATACCCTGAAAGTGGTTTCGACAGGCTTCACCACCGAATTGCTATTGCACAACCAGTTTGCGCGTAAAGCTTCCTGCCTGACTCTCCATCCGCAGGAAGTAGATGCCTTGCCGGATGTTTGTCAAATCCAGTGAAATTTCTGACGGGCTTAGGCTTTCCTCAATATGACTTGATTTCATTACCTGTCCGGTAATGCTGACAAGCTGAAGGACTGAAGGAGAGGTTACTGGCTGCATGAATGCTATATGCACGGTGTTGCCGGCAGGGTTGGGGTAAATCACCACATCCAGTTCAGATTCCTCTGTAATAAAGGTACAGGGGTCAATGAGAATCCTGATGGAATCTGTGTCAAAACACCCGTTTTCGTGGGTTGCCCTTACCCATACTTCTACTTCTGATTCAGTGTAAGCCGTTGGGTCAAACAGGAAGAAGCGCCCCGAAGAGCCATCAAACCATTCATAGGTGTAATTACCTGCACCGGCATCCAGTTCAAGGGTGTGGTTTTCACATACGAGGGTGTCTCCTCCCAGATCAACAAGGGGAGTGTGGAGGAAGATAATCTCCATTTCATCTGTTACAGGACTTTCGTCGGAATATTGTGCCGTAAGATTGATATGGACAAACCCGTTGCTGATATCCTCAGGACCCGGGTAATACCATCCCATTAACTGGGAAGTCATTTCAAATGTTCCATCACCCTGGGTGCTCCATTGCAGATCGCTATATCTCAAAGCATAACCCGTGAGTTCAATGGGAGTGTTGCTGCAGGTTTCAAAATCAAAACCAGCAAAAGCAGTGGTTTGTGCCTGTGAGGGCAGTTCAATAAAGTCAATCCAGGCGGCATCCTGGCCAACAGATACAGAGCCATCTTTTATATATACCCAGCGGAAGGTTCTTTCACCGGCTTCAACAGGAAAAACAAATCTTTCCCAGTTGCGATCACCCGACCACCTGCCTTTTCGCACATCGTCAATATAAAATTCCAGCCAGTCGTAATTATTTTCAGAAGATACCTTTCTGTAAAATGAAATGGAGTCGGTAGCAAATACATCATGTTCCAGCAGCAATTCTGTTTGCTGGTTATGTGTAATGTTTCCGCTGCGTGCCGAGTTGCTGCCATAGACCGATTGCGTGGAGTCAATTGTCCAGTCTGCATCACCTTCTCCGGTCCAGTCAAACTGGTCAAAATCACCTGTATGCCAGTCTTCACCTATGATTCCAATTTTTTCAATGGTGGTGTTTTGTATGATATAAGCTCCCGAAAGGATGGTCTGATTGAATTGGGTTATGATACCGGGGTTGATTCTCTCATTTACTGTTACCTCAAAATCTGCATGTCTCTGACCTTCGGCAGCAATGGGTTGAAGCTGTACCTGAGGGTTGTCCGGAAGGATAAAGGGATGCAGGGCTTCCAGTGTCATGGTTAACTCGTTGGAGGCCAGCTGCCCCTTGTTTTCAATGATAAAACGCAGTGTGGCAGTTTCGCCGGGGTCAAGGATACCATTGTTGTTTCCATGGATGGCATCAAGAACCATATAGCTTTTTATTCTCAAAAGGGGAGCATGAGCTACTGCAGTAAAAGCACTTCTCCAGTATTGTTCTTCATCTTCCTGCATCCAGGTTTTGATGCTGAAGTTGATTACATGATTTCCGGGGATTGAGTCGGAAACGGTGAAAGAGAAGAGCTCCTCAAAAAGGATGGTTTCTCCTGCCGGGATGGTTCCCAGGTTGGCAAGGGTGTCAGCAAAGGTAATGTAAGGTGAGGAGGTTGATATGGATGCAAATACATCCTCAGCTGCGATTTCATCGGGGTTGATAAAAGAGATGTCAAGATTGATGTTCTCTCCCGGGTTGATTTTGCCATCGTTGTTTCCCTGGCTGTCGTCGATGTGAAAGTCTATCCACACAATCCCGGCAAAGGGTGTTTCCATGACTGCTTCCAGTGCGTCAATTCTGCCACTTCCAAACTGATTGCTTTTACTTTCGGAAAGGGGTACTGCAGATTCTTCCAGTATTTTGCTTATTTCTTCGGGGGTCATCTCTGGATTTTTCGACAGCATCAGTGCTATGACACCGGCTACCGCTGGTGTGGCCATAGATGTTCCGCTTTTTACAGTATAAGAGCCATTGTGATTGTGTGTAAGCGACAGGATGTCCGAGCCTGGGGCCACCACATCGGGTCTGATAAGACCCATGCCGGGATGTGGATAATCATTGAAGGGAGATACGTTTTGCCAGGTAACAGGTCCTTTGCTTGAAAAGCCTGAAAGGTTATCGGTGCTGGTGGTAGAGCCAACCGATACCACAGCAGATATCCCTCCGGTGAGGGTCTGGTCGGGGTGAAGCCATGGGGGTGGCACATCGCCGGGGGTACGTACTTCACTGGGAGGAATGTCGTTACCCGAATTGCCCTCATTGCCTGCTGCTACCACTGCAATGACCCCCGCATTCAGGGCATTGTTCATGGTAGTTCGCCACATGCTGCGGTCGGGGTTCCAGGCATGTTTCCATCCCAGGGAAAGACTCATTACGTGAGCACCATATTCTACAGCAAACTCTATGGCCTGCCATACCCCTGCTTCGGTGCCGCCTCCGCTATCGCCCAATGCTTTCAGAGCCATGATAGATGCTCCCGGTGCCATACCGGTGGCCGTGCCTGCTGCACCCGATCCGGCTACGGTGCCGGCACAATGGGTGCCATGCCCGTTGTAATCCATCGTGTTATGGTTATTGTTTACAAAATTGTATCCATGATTGGGATAGTCGGGGTGTGTCCACATGCGGGGTTGAAGATCCTGGTGGTTGTAGTTGACTCCCGAGTCAAGCACTGCCACAACGATTCCCTCACCGGTGAAATCCATTTCCCACACCTGGTTGGCATTGATGTGACTTACATTCCAGGCTAGATTAGGATTGGCCAGTTTGTCGGGCATCATGGCCTGGCCGGAGTCTTTGTGTTTATTATTGAGCAATACCATACGCTCCTGGTTGTAATCCAGACGTGCAAGATCCTTGCGGGATGACAATTGGGCTGCAACTGCCGGTTTTATCTTTGCATTTACCAGGTTGCCAATCCAAAGGGGAGTGATATCTTTAACGTTACCCTTTTGCTGCTCCGACTCAAGAAAAGACAAAAGCTCTGCCTGGCTCTGCATGCTGAAAGCCTTTAATTCACTGACAACCAACTGGCGTCGTTCTTCCCCTTTTGTAAGCAGGCGGGTTTGCCGGTACAAATCCCCCTGATCATATTGTGATTCCAGACGTATGTTTACCGAAATAAACTCATCGTCAGCTTTTTCACTCAGGGCTTCAGAAAGCGCCGGAGTGATTTCTGGTTGTGAAAATGCCGCAATGGGCAAAAGTGGAATCAGAATTAAAAGGAGTAAGGAGTATACAGTCTTTGTCATCGGGATATATTTTGGTTGGTAATTTGGTAATAAAGTGTTTTGTGTTGTCTGATAGCAGGTTTAAGGTTTGGGTCAGAGGGTTTTTTATGGTCTCTTCAAAAAGAATAATCTAAAAAAAAAGAACTAAGGCGGAAGATGTTGTATCGTTCTTTTGGAAGGATTAAGCAGTTGCACCTGCCGCCAAAGTGCTTTTTTCAATTAACCAATTGTATTATGAAGAGAATCGGAGGCAAACATACTCATTTTCTGTTTGGGGCACAATCCGCATCTTAGGGTATTTTGAATTAAACCTGTTCAGTGCCAGTACTTACTGTGTTCACTGTTTCAGGCAATATCCGTAATGCGAAATATAAAAGAATTTTTTGCGTAAGATAAATATTCAGCAGTCCCATCTTACATTAGTAACACCTTGACGGAATGCAATCTGAAATCCGGGATTCCGGGAGCTATTTTTCTAATTGCCAATACAGATTTTATAATTATCTTCGTCAGTATAGTTTAAACCTCTTCCATATGGCATCAGAAAAAATTAAAGTGTTGATTGTAGATGATCATCAGCTTATGATTGATGGTGTAAAATCGATTCTTGAAGGTGAAGAGGATGTTGAATTTGCAGGAGGAGCGGTGAATATGGAGGAGGGGCTGGCTTTTCTTGACAACCACGAAGTGGATGTGGTTCTGGCCGATATCAATCTGCCGGGCAGATCAGGCATTGAAGTGGCCCGGGAGGTAAAAGAACACTATCCGGAAGTGAAGGTCATTGCCCTTACCATGCATGAAGATATCGAAATGGTCAGAAAGATGGTGGAGGCCGGGGCTTCGGGCTTTTTGCTCAAAAGAGCCAATATGAATGATGTGCTGGAAGCCATTCGTACAGTGGCCAAGGGAGGGAAATACCTTGATCGCGATGTGCAGGCCATGATGATGGAAAACATCAGCAATCCTGATGCTTCCACTACGCTTAAAACCGAGGAAGAGGTTACCCTTACCCGGCGCGAACTGGAAATCCTTACCCTGGTAGCCAAAGAATTTACCAACGAACGAATCGCCGAAAAACTTTTTATCAGCGAGCGCACTGTAGAAACCCATCGGCGCAATATCTTCTCCAAAACCAAAACCAAATCGGTTGTCGGGCTGATCAAGTATGCCATCAGGAATG
>RECE01000189.1 GCA_007694165.1 Bacteroidota bacterium | reverse complement strand
TGACCATGGTCATAACTGCCACCGCCGGATACTGCTCCGCCTGATGATGGCAATGTATTTACAGTAATGGTGTATGTGTTGAGGCTGAAATGGGCAGTGAGGCTTCTGTTGCCGGTTACGGCAAAAGAGTAGCTGGAGTTGGTGGAGACTGCATTGCCGTTTTCGGTCCAGTTGACAAAAGTGTAGCCTGCAGAAGGTGTTGCAGAGACAACAGCTGTTTGACCATGGTAATAGCTGCCTCCTCCGGATACTGAACCTCCGGTTGAAGGGTTGGCATTGAGTGAAATGCTGTGAGAAGTTAAAGCAAAATTTGCGGTCAGTGTCCTGTTGTTGGTGACAGTAAAACTATAGCTTGCTTGTGAGGAAACCACGGTGCCGTTTTCTGTCCAGTTTGCAAACTGATAGCCAGCAGACGGTGTAGCCGTAAGTGTTGCCTGCTGTCCATCATTATAATTACCTGCTCCGGTGGTAGTTCCACCTTGGGTAGGGCTGCTGTTCAGCACAACACTATATACAGGTGTTGAATTGCTGCTGAAGTTCGCCACCAGGTTTCTGTCGGAGGTAGTCTGAAAAATATATTGTGTATTGGAAGATACCACTACACCGTTTTCGGTCCAGTTTTCAAAAGTAAATCCACTTGCTGGGAAGGCATTAACGGCTCTTACAGTGCCATGATTTACCGTTCCGGCTCCGGTAAGGTTTCCGCCGTTGGTGGGGTTGGCAGTAAGGGTTATCTGGTAGGTTTTAATTGCAAAATTGGCAGTTAAATCCCGATTCTCTTCTACAACAAAGGAGTAGGATGCTGATGTTGATACTACAGAGCCATTTTCGGTCCAGCTGATGAAGTTATACCCTGTCGATGAGGTTGCAATAACGGTAATATTTTCACCTTCTGTGTGATTTCCAGCACCATTCACACTGCCTCCTGCTGTAGGATTGGCGGTAAGGCTGATATGCCATACAGGAGCTGCTGAGCCAAAATTGGCCACAAGGTGCCTGTCAGCTGAAACGGTGAAAGAATAATTGGATTGAGAGGAAACCACGGTGCCGTTTTCTGTCCAGTTTTCAAAGGAAAAACCATTTGCAGCATTAGCGGTCAGGGTAGCCGTGTGGCCTTCATACCAGGTGCCTGCCCCTGCAACAGTTCCTCCATGCAAAGGAGATGCTGCAGTAGTAATTTCAAAACTGTCAGTGGGCCCTCCAAACAAGTCGAAGCTGATGGTCGAACCTGCAGAGCCAATATTGGAGATTATCAGCCCTCCTGCACTGTCATCGCTCAGAAATGGCGACGGGTTTGTGGAATTACTGATTTCCGTCCGGTCCACCTGTGCTGAATAATTGGCGCTGAATACAATACCGTTTAAGTTATTGGTCCCGTTGGGTCTGTAAACATACACTTCATCTGGGGGGCCGTTGGCATTACCGTTTCCGGCAAGGGTATTGATTCTGTAAATCAGCAACCCACTGCCCGGAAGATTGTTTTCATAGGTGCCTGGCTCTTTTTTCCTGTACTCTACAACAAAATACTCTGTTTCACTATTGGGCGAATTGATTCTGAAAGCATTGTTTTCGGGCGACGTTAAGGGGTTCAAAGTGTATGTGCCGGGAGTGGAGATTACCGGGATATCACTAATCCAGGTCTGGTTTGAATATTTCCATTTCATGTAGGCACCCATGTGCCCATGACCCGAATGCATTAAATCCCATGGTCCTACCGGGGTAATATTGGAATTTGAATAGCGGTAAAGATCGGGAGCTCCGAAAGTATGAAAAAGTTCATGGTTTAATATTTGGACTGTTGCCTGCGTTTCAGGCTGGAAAGTATAATCCCAGACTCTTTTCCCGTTGATAAAAGTATTGGTGCTGAAAAGTGCCCAGCGATGTGCCCATAGAATTGAAGCCCATGGCCCTGATCCTCCTTTGATTATAAAGCAAACATTGTCCACTCTTCCATCTCCGTCATTGTCAAGTTCAAGGTCTTGAGGCACGTGTTCTGCAATGGCATTTACCGCTCTGTGCAGCAACTGGTGTTCCCTGCTGGTTCTCTGCGCAGAAGTATATCCGTTGGGGTTATTGACTGCATGGTAGGGTTCAAAATAAGATCTGGGATAAACATCCTGGTAAGAAATATTTACGTTCATAGCAGAAGGGGGATAATGATGACTTTCAACCGTTACCATGCCATAGGATACTTCCTGGAAATAGTTCTTTACTGAAGGTGCTTGATCATTGTTCAGTCTGCCGTCGAATGTAGATCTGGGTGTTGTAAATTCAGTATCGTCACTAAAACGGATATATACTACCAGGTTGTTCAGGATTCCTGTGTGTGCAGCTTTGATAGGGTTATCCTCGAAAATCTCAAGCATTTTATCCTTGCGGCGCTGGTACTCTTTTTCACTTATTCCGGCACGCAGGGTAAGCCCGGCTTGCTTTGGGTCTGCTTCACCCACTCTCAGCGTGGATGCGGCAAGGGTATCGCCTGATGGAATGGCATAATAATGAAAACCATCTTCTCCTGCAATGATGGTAAAACCGTCACTATCATGCAAAAAGTTGAAAAATTCATCGCCACTGGCAAAACACTCAATAACGGTTCCGTCAGGATTTTTTACCGTGGTGGGTATGTCATCAACCCATGCCGCATGCAGTGTATGGATTGAAAACAATAACAACAGGAATAAAGTCGCTTTCCCTTTTAGTATCTGCCTGTATCCGAAAAAGTTCATATGTTTAATGTTTGAATTAATTGTTGGTCATTTGAAATGTTTGTCTCCTAAAAGAAAGAATCGTTAGCATGTTTTTTTCTTTTTTCTTTCCTTTTAACTGCCATGGATCGGGTGTGTGATCTTTCCGAATCCGGTCATGTTCGTTTTGGAACCATTCTCTTGCCTGTATTGATTATCTGGCTGAAAATATACTATTGTAAAGTAAAGGGATTGTACAGCTTAATGAAAGCGGTTAATCACTTGAAAAAGACTGGGTATTTTACCCGGAAGAAAACCCTTGGTTTTCAAAAAGGCCTCTTTGTGACATGCATAGAGTTTGTTTTTTTATAAGCAGATTATCCGCTTTTGTAGACTGGAGTTTTGTGTGGGTATTAAATATTTAGATTGCTTTGCTAATAGCCTGGTCTCTTCCCTTTTAATGGGTTTTCTTTTCTGCAACTCAATGGTCTTGGTCAGATGTATTTTCATCAAGGGGCAAAATGTGCCTCATACTGGTTTTTCAGGAAGGAAATTTTAGTGGTCTTTGGACGCCGCATTTTGAACTTTGTATTACACCTGTTGGTTTGCTTAGTATTAAATATTAGAAAAAAGAAGTAGCTAAACAAATTATATCTTGACATATGAAAAATATATTGATTATTGGTGCAAGTTCAGGGATTGGAAATGAGCTTGTAAAGAGATTGCACAAAAATCATAAAGTATTTGCCATGAGCAGAAATGCCGGTGAACTTGAAAGCATGGAAAATGTAGAATGGAGTGAACTGGATGTGATGGCTAACGATTATGATTTTTCCTTTTTACCCGACACCCTTGATGGTCTCGTTTACTGTCCTGGCAGTATTAATCTCAAACCTTTAAGAGGCCTTAAACCCCTGGATGTGCTGGAGGATTTCCAGTTGAATGCCCTGGGTGCTTTTAAAGTTGTTCAACAGGTTTTAAGCAAGCTTAAAAAATCTTCAGGTTCATCTGTGGTTTTCTTCAGCACGGTAGCCGTAGGGCAGGGGATGGCTTACCATGCCTCGGTAAGTATGGCAAAAGGTGCGTTGGAGGGGCTTGCAAGATCGTTGGCAGCCGAACTGGCACCTTCAGTAAGGGTTAATGTCATTGCTCCCTCGCTAACAGATACCCCCCTGGCAGCCCGGTTGCTGAGTTCTGAAGAAAGAAAAGAAGCTTCGGCGCAAAGACATCCCCTGAAAAGGGTTGGCAATGCTTCAGACATAGCTGCCATGGCCGGTTTTCTGCTCAGCGAAGATGCTTCATGGATTACCGGTCAGGTAATAGGAGTAGATGGAGGGATGGGAGCACTTAAGCTCTGATTCTTTTCACAAGCTGTTTATTTGGTTGTTTGGAATTGAATTGATGGGTCTTTGTTCAGGTTCAATATTATTGCTTAAGTTTGCGACATATTTGCCAGTCATTGTGCCTTCTTTGTCAATTACTAAACAGATGAAACATCCATGATAGGTAACTTAACACACACGAGGATGACTAATTGGAAAACAAACTGTCAGTCAGTGTAGTAAGAGTATTGTTGGATGTTCCATCTGACCGAAGTAATCAAATTTTTAACAGATGAAAAACATACGATTATTCATTTTTATGTCATTAGCTATGGGATTAGGGTCCTGCAATTTGGCAGGAGATAAAATCTGGATTGATGAATATCCGTCATTTCAGTCTGCATACATTAAAGCACGTCAGGTTGAAGTTTTTCTTCCCCCTGACTACGACCCGTCTATCACTTACGATGTTTTGTACATTCATGACGGACAAAACGTTTTCAATCCCCACACGGCATTTGGCGGTGAGGCATGGGAACTGGAAAAGGCATTGATTTCCCTCCAGAAAAAACAGCGAATCAGGCCGGCCATTGTGGTGGCCGTATGGAATACACCTCTGCGTATGCAGGAATATATGCCCGGCAAACCTGAAGAAAAAGTTCTTGCTGCAGCTCGCAATAAGGGGTGGGAAGGGGAGATTTTGTCGGATAAATACCTGAAATTCCTGGTGGAAGAACTAAAGCCATTCATTGATAAAACTTATAGCACCAATACTGAAAGAGAAAGTACTTTTATCATGGGCTCCAGTATGGGAGGGTTGATTTCTTTCTATGCACTGGCTGAGTATCCTGATGTTTTTGGCGGGGCCGCTTGCATCTCAACCCACTGGCCTGCATTGGATGGAGTATTTCTTGAGTATGTGGCAGAAAATATTCCGGTACCCGGAAAACATAAATTGTATTTTGACTACGGTACTGCCACTATTGATGCACTCTATGAGCCTTACCAGTTAAAAGTAGACAGTATGATGGCTGCCGCTGGATTTTCGGAGGGGAAAGACTGGGTTAGTAAAAAATTTAAAGGAGCCGGACACTCCGAAAAAGCCTGGAGAAAAAGAGTGCATATTCCGCTCGAATTTCTATTAACCGTTGATCGCTAAAAGCCTTTTTCGCAAGATACAATCTGGAAAATCCTTTTCTGCGTATTTTTTTGCAAAAAGCACGTTTTCTTCATTTCAATTATATTGAAGAAATTTCCCCGTCAATGGCTCATTTTGTTGGTTTTGTGGCGAACGTGTTGTGTAAGGTGCTTGCTATCAGCGAGTGATGTATTTTTTTAAGTATTTTTATATTTGAACTGTTAATTAATTTAGATTTGCAGTAACCATTTTTCAAGAAAAACGCTCCCGATATGAACGAAAAGATTCTGCTGGACAAAGACTATGCATTTGTGGATTACAATGCAGAACAAAAGCTTGGCCGTATAATATGGAAACGCGAACCTGATGCATCTGAGTATAAAATTGCTTACTTAACAATGTTGAACTTTGCATCAGCCGAGGATATGCGATATTTATTGTCTGATATCAGAGATCAGGGATCGGGCTTGCCCAATGAAAGAAAATGGTTTGAACAGGAGTTGTTGCCAGCAATCAACAAGACCAGACTCAAAAAAGCGGCAGTTGTATATGATGGCACCTTTTCCAAAAAATATTATGTCAATTTGATTATTGCTGCCGGCAAGAAATTTGGTTTGTCAATCAAGCTTTTTGAAAACGAAGAAAATGCGGTTTCCTGGCTGGTAAGCACTTCGGAAGAAAAAGAAATAACAGAAAAAACAGTAAAAGTTCTTTAACTTTATCTTATGACTGATATGATTATCTTCGGAAAGACCAAACTTGCGGATATTGTGATGCAGGACAGAAGAGCACTTGTGCTGTTGCCGCGTTTTGGCATAGAATTAGGCTTTGGGGATCGCACTGTTAAGCAGGTATGCGAAGACAGGAATATCAACACAGATTTTTTTATGCTGATGGTAAATGTTTTTCTCAATAAAAAATTTTTTCCTGACCGCAAGCTGAAAAATGTGGATATTGATATGCTGCTCAAATACCTGGAAAATTCACACAAGTATTACCTGGAAGAGAAAATTCCTTATCTTGAAACTTTGATTGAGGAATTCATCAGTAAAGTAGACCATCCGGCCACACAGCAGCTTGAGAAGTTTTTTCATCAATACATTGTTGAGGTTAAAGAACATCTTGCCTATGAAGATGAAACTGCTTTCCCTTATGCTGCTGCCCTTTCTGAGCAGATTAAAAAGGACCCCTCCAACATTGCCGATATCGATTATCACATAGGGGTTTTTGAAGAAAGGCATGACAACATTGAAGAAAAACTAACCGACCTTAAAAGTTTGCTGATTAAATATTTCCCTCCTTCCAATGATCGGTATATCCGCATGCGTATTCTTAATGAACTCATTGAGTTCGAAGATGATCTTATCAATCATGCCCGTATTGAAGATAAGGTACTGATACCGATTGTTGAACAATTAGAAAAAAAAATCAGTTAAAGTTCAATCATGAATAGAACCTTAATCATTGCAGAACCTTCAGAAATCATCAGAAAAGGATTGATACAGATTGCGGAAAGCCTTGATTTTTTCTCTTCCGTAAAGGAAGTTGCCTGTTCTTCTATGCTTCATGATAGTATAAAAAAGCATAAACCGCAAATGGTATTGCTCAACCCCACTTTTGTAAACCCTGATGGATTGCTGGAACTTAAAGAAATTAGTGGGAATGATCTGTTGGTTGCCGGAGTGATTTACTCCCTTTATGATGACGAGTTCATCAGCATGTTTGACGAGGTGATAATGGTGGGAGATACACGTCAGAAGATTAGCAAAAAACTTGGGGATCTTCTGGATAAGACGCCTGAAAAAAATCGCAAGAAGCCCCCCGAAACCCTTTCTGTGCGTGAACTTGATGTGTTGAAGCTTCTTGTAAAGGGATTGAGTAATAAAGAAATTTCAGACAAACTTTTTATATCAACCCACACAGTCATTTCGCACCGCAAGAATATCACCCAAAAACTCAACATAAAATCTGTTGCTGGTCTTACGGTTTATGCCATTCTCAATGAGCTCATTAGCATGGAAGATGTACAATAGGTTAATCCTGGCTGCTGATTTTTTTTTTACGATTGTAAAATTTTTAATAAACCTTTGGTTTACTCGTTACAATTCAATAAATATTTTTAGTTTTGCAGGGCTGAATTTTAAACAAATTTGTTTATGAGCCTTACTAGAGGTTATCCTGTTTGTTTTATTTTATTTCCGTCGGATATCCCCGACAAACAAACCGATGTTCTCTGACTCCCCATAGAGAACCATCTTATTATTCTGCGTTTTCCCTAATCCAATTTATAGTCAAAATAATTGCTTTGTTTGGCAATACTTTTATTTTGAATTATCAAAACCCTTAAAATCTAAAAAGAATGAAAAAATTATCTGTAATTGCTTTTGGTGGCAATGCCCTTTTACGAGGCGATCAGGTTGGAACCATTGATGAACAGGAACAGAATGTTTATGATACCTGTCAGCACCTGGTCGAACTGATAAAAACCGGTTATGATCTTGTTATTGGTCATGGCAATGGCCCTCAGGTAGGCAATGTATTGCTGCAGCACGAGGCAGGCAAAAAGATTTACGGCCTGCCCACACAACCGATTGATTTTTGTGTTGCCGAAACCCAGGGTTCTATAGGGTTTATGATTGAGCAACAACTGCGCAATGTGCTGGCAGAAAATGGTATTGAACGAAATATTGTAACCCTGGTTACCCAGGTGGTGGTGGACAAAAATGACCCTGCTTTTCAGAATCCCACCAAACCGGTTGGCCCCTTCTATACCAAAGAGGAAGCTGACAAACTCATAGAGGAAAAAAAATGGGTGTTTCACGAAGATCCCCGCAAGCGTGGATGGAGAAGAGTAGTTGCTTCACCAAGACCCCTGGAAATCCCCAACTGGAAAGCTGTAGAAAAACTGGCCCGCGACGGAAATATCGTTATTACCGTTGGTGGCGGCGGAATCCCGGCATATATTGATGAAAAAGGGAAAATGGTAGGTATTGATGCAGTGATCGACAAAGACCTTGCTTCTTCATTGCTGGCCAACAAAATCAAAGCAGACGAATTTTGTATCCTTACAGATGTGTCAAATGTATACATCAACTTCCACAAACCCGGCGAACAGAAACTGGGCAGGATTGATATCCCCGAAATTAAGAAGCATCTTGCTGATGGTCAGTTTACCGAAGGTAGCATGGCACCCAAAGTCAGGGCATGTATTGAGTTTGTTGAAAATGGAGGTAAAGAAGCCATTATCACAGAAGCTACCCAATTGGGCAATCAAACTGCCGGAACCATTATCCATGGATAATATTTTAGCATTTGAACATACTATCAATTAGTTATTAATAATAAAAAAACGAACGTTATGGCATTCAATCTTAGAAACAGAAGTTTTGTAAAGTTGCTGGATTTTACTCCACAGGAAATTAAATTTTTACTGGATCTTTCACTGGATCTGAAAAAAGCCAAGTATGGCGGTTACGAGCAACCTCGCTTAAAAGGAAAAAACATTGCTTTGATTTTTGAAAAAGCAAGTACCCGAACCCGTTGCGCTTTTGAAGTAGCAGCCTTCGATCAGGGTGCACTGGTAACTTACCTGGGCCCCAGCGGCAGCCAGATTGGCAAAAAAGAATCCATGAAAGATACTGCCCGCGTATTGGGACGTATGTATGATGGTATTGAGTACCGCGGTTTTGCGCAAGCTACTGTGGAAGAGCTTGCTGAGTACAGTGGTGTTCCGGTTTGGAACGGTTTAACCAACGAGTTTCATCCTACGCAAATTCTTGCTGACTTCCTCACCATGATGGAGCACAGCGACAAGCCCCTGAACCAAATCAAATTCTGCTACCTGGGTGATGCCCGCAACAATATGGGTAACTCACTGATGGTAGGTGCCGCGAAAATGGGAATGGATTTCCGTGCAGCTGCCCCCAAACAGGTGCAGCCAACAGAAGAATTGGTAGCACAATGTCGTGAAATAGCCAAAGAAACCGGAGCTAAAATTACCATCACTGATAATGTGGATGAAGCCGTGAAAGATTGTGACTTCCTTTACACCGATGTTTGGGTATCAATGGGTGAGCCAGATGAAGTATGGGAAGAGCGCATCAAACTGCTGAAGCCTTACCAGGTGAACATGGATGCCATTAAGAAAACCGGCAATCCTAAAGTGAAATTCCTACACTGTTTGCCCGCATTCCACAACCGTGAAACCACCGTTGGTGAAGAGATTTTCCAGAAGTTTGGTCTTGACGGAATGGAAGTAGTAGAAGAAGTTTTTGAATCAGAACACTCGGTGGTATTTGATCAGGCTGAAAACCGCCTGCATACGATCAAAGCTGTTATGGTAGCAACATTGGGATCCTGATACTAAGTCAGATTATCAATTATGGAAAAGGCTGTCGCAAAGACAGCCTTTTTTGATCTAAATAAAACACTTCTTTCAGGTTGTGGGAATTTACTGACTTATAAGTCTAAATGGGTTAAACTTTCAATTTTTAATCCTACCTTTAAATATTTGACGCTAAACATCCCTATAACTGTCATTGTTTAAATCTCTGGAATAATGATAAAATTGTAATTTTAACTAAAGACCCTGGTTATGGAAAATTTGTCACCCATGGATTTTATGGTAAGTAGTCCTGTTAAACTGGATGAAATACCTACCCGCCTGGATATTGACCTCCCAAAGAAGGAAAAGAAAAAGGCATTGAAAAAAGTTGGTAAGAAGCTCAGCAAAATGCAGGACATCATGTATGCCCATAACCGATATGGGGTGCTGGTGGTTTTGCAGGGAATGGATACCTCAGGCAAAGACAGCCTGATACGGGAGGTATTCAGTAAGTTAAATCCCCGGGGAATGGTGGTGCATAGTTTTAAGACTCCTTCCTCCAAAGAACTTCAGTATGACTATTTGTGGCGACATTATGTGGCATTGCCCATGAAAGGAAAATATTCCATTTTCAATCGCAGTCATTATGAAAATGTGCTGGTAACAAGGGTTAATCCCCAATTTCTGCTCCACGAAAATATACCCGGCATTGAAACCGTGGAAGATATTCCCGGCGATTTCTGGGACAAACGTTTTGACCAGATCCGCAATTATGAAAAGCACATTGTACAAAATGGCACCATTGTGTTCAAGTTTTTCCTTCATCTGAGCAAGGAGGAGCAAAGACAGCGATTGCTGCGCAGGCTGGAAAAAGAGAATAAAAACTGGAAGTTTACTCCCAGCGATCTTACTGAAAGGAAATTGTGGGATGATTACTGGAACTATTACCAGCAAGCTATCAATAATACTTCATTACCTCATGCTCCATGGTACATTATTCCTGCTGATGATAAGCAGGAGGCAAGATACCTGGTGGGCAGAATCATTTATGAAGAAATGAAAAAGTATACCGATATCGTGGAACCCCAGCTGGATAGTGCCATTCAGGACAATATTCATAAGTACAAGGAGAAACTGAGCAAAAAAGATATTTAAAAGTTCTTCAGACTTACATAATCCACCAGCAAAAGTTTTTACCAATGAACTGAATAGATTACACTTCTTGCATTCAACCAGGACCAACTGTATCTAATTAGATGGGAATCGCCAGTAAATTAAATACATAAAGAGATGAAGAAACTTCAATATTTATGGGAAGAGCTCAACGCAAGTTTTTGGTTAATCCCTGTATTGATGCTTGTCATTGCTTCAGGTTTTGCCTTCTTTTTCCTTTACCTGGATACAAGTTTTGAATATCAACCCACAGGTTTCTGGAAATACCTTTTCTCAGGAAGTGTTGACTCTGCCCGAAGTATCCTCACGATCATTGCAGGAGCAATGATAGGGGTTGCAGGAACCGTTTTTTCCATTACACTGGTGGTTCTTACTCTTGCATCTTCTCAGCTGGGTATGCGGCTGATAAGGAATTTTATGTACGATAAACTTACGCAGGTGGCGCTGGGTATTTATGTTGCTTCATTTGTGTATTGTTTGTTAATAATCAATGCTATCAGAGAAAATGACGAACTGATTTTTGTTCCTGTCATTTCAGTATTTGCTGCACTTGTGCTGGCATTTGCAGGTATTGTTTTTCTTGTAATATTCATACATCACGTTTCTGTTAGCATACAAGCTGATAAAGTAATCTCTGACATTTCCGATACCATGTCAAAAAGCATTCAGAAATTGTTTCCTGAAGAAATCGGGCAGGAAGATGATCTCCCAGACCCATCCCTGGAAGACTTGAAGAATGATTATCCAATAATGGAGAAGGTGAAAAGCTCGGATTCGGGTTACCTGCAATCGATAGATGGAGATACGTTATTGGAAATCGCAACGAAAAATAACAGTGTTGTCATATTGCATCATCGACCGGGAGACTTTCTGGTGAAAAACGCAGTAATGTGTGAATATTTATGCAAGGAGCCCTGTTCGGAGAATCTTATTGAGAAGATCAATGACTGCTTTATTGTGGGTAAAGTGCGCACACCCCTGCAGGATGCAGAGTTCTCCATTCATCAGATGGTGGAAGTGGCTTCAAGAGCCTTGTCACCAGGAATAAACGACCCCTACACTGCCATTGCCTGTATTGATAATCTTACCTCTGTATTGTGTTACCTGGCAGGTGCCAGGTTTCCTTCTTCTTACAGGTTTGATGAACAGGAGCGTCTGAGGATCATTGCTGATAAACACACTTTTAAAGGGATGCTCGATGCTGCATTTAATCAAATCAGACAATATGCTGATAAAAGTCCTGCGGTAATGATTCGGTTGCTTGAGTCCATGGTTACCATTTATTCTTTTGCTCAGACTGAGGCGCAGAAAAAGGAAATTTCAGCACATGGAAAAATGATTTTCAACGCTGCCGAACGGTCTTTTCATGAAACCAGGGATCTGGAGGATTTGAAAGAAAGATATACGATGTTGAAGGGTGCAAATTGATTTTGCAATTTTGAGTTTGGCAGAAAAAAAGTAATTATATGAGTAGCCATTAGTAAATAAAACCAAATTGTATGGAAAAGAAAAAATTGGTTGTTATCGGGGGCGATGCTGCGGGTATGGGTGCAGCATCCAAAGTAAGAAGAGAAAAACCCGAATGGGAAATTGTTGTCTTTGAAAAGGGGGAGTACACCTCTTCTGCTGCCTGCGGTTTGCCTTATTATATTGCAGGGGATGTAGAGTCGCATGAAAGTTTGATCGCCCGAAAACCCGAAGTGTTCAGGGAGAAGCAAAATATTGATGTGCGAATTTTTCACCAGGTTACGGCCATTGATGCAGAAGGCAAAAAGGTAAAAGTTAAAAATATTTCCACCGGAGAAGAGTTTTTGGAAACCTGGGATTACCTGCTCATAGGTACAGGTGCATCTGCTGTAGTGCCGCAAGTTCCCGGCATAGATGCGGAAGGCGTTTATGCTCTCTCAGACCTGCAGAGCGGGATAGACACCCGGCAGGGGATTGAAAAACTGAATCCCGCAAAAGCAGTGGTGGTAGGAGCCGGATATATCGGTATCGAGATGGCCGAAGCACTCCTTGCCCTTAGACTGAATGTAACGGTAGTGGATATGGCTGGTCAGGTAATGACTGCCATGGATGAAGATATGGCCACAATAATTGGTGATTACATGAAAGAGAAAGGAGTTCATCTGATTACCGGTGAGAAACTTGTTAACATAGAGAAGAATACAGAGGGTAAGGTTACAGCGGTGGTAACCGACAAACAAACCCTGGAAGCAGATTTGGTTATTCTGGGCCTGGGGGTAAAACCCAATACCGAAATGGCTGAGAAGGCTGGAATGGAAATGGGTGTCCGCGGTGCTATCCGTGTAAACAAGAAGCTGGAAACCTCTGTGCCGGGTATCTGGGCTGCAGGCGATTGCGCTGAATCGTGGCACCTGGTAAAAAAACAACAGGTTTATATTCCCTTGGGTACGGTGGCCAATAAGCATGCCCTGGTAGCAGGTATAAATATCAGTGGAGGTGATGCAGAATTTCCCGGAGTGCTGGGTACTGCCATTACACGATTTATGAATCTGGAGATTTCAAGAACAGGACTTTCGGAAAAGGAAGCCAAAGAAGCCGGAATAGATTATAAAGCCAATACCATTGAGAGTTCTACCCTTTCCGGGTACTTTCCGGGAACAGGAAAAATACATGTAAAACTTGTTGTAGAGAAGAATACCGGAAAGATTCTGGGAGGGCAGATCGTGGGTTTCAACGGTGCGGCCAAACGTATTGATACCATTGCCACAGCCATAACTGCCGGAATGACTGCTCAACAGCTGGTTGACCTTGACTTGTCTTACGCACCCCCGTTTTCTCCGGTCTGGGATCCGGTGCAGGTTGCAGCACGTACATTGCTTTAATTGAAAAAAAACTATTTTAGTGTCCGGTTAAACTTTTTATTTATAGATTTGGTGATGATAGACCTCTCTCCCGCAGCTGCGGAATCGAGGTGACAGGCAATTCGGTTCAGCAGGGTGGGGAGTCGGAAACATTTGACAGGAGCCCCTGTCAGAAAAGATTTACACATCTAAACCAGTATTTTTTATTTATGACCGCATACATTAGCAAAGAAAGGCCTTTCAGTTCAAAGTGGTTTAAAGCCTATAGCTTCATTGTGCTGGGTGCTGTCGTTCTCACCTTTGGTTATGTTTTCTTTATCATCCCCTATAAAATTCTCCCGGGGGGCGTTTATGGTATATCTATCATTCTGCATCATAAACTGGGTACGCCTGTGGGTATGACTGCGCTTGTTTTTAATGTGGTTTTGTTGCTGGTCGGCTTAAAGCTACTGGGACCACGTTTTGGGGTAAAAACCCTTACAGCCCTTATTTTGACATCAGTCATGGTGGATGCTGCCAGTTACTGGTCGGGACTGGAACCCCTGGTGGAAGACGAAGCATTGCTTTCTTCTGTTTTTGGGGGCTTGCTCGTGGGGGTAGGTGTAGGATTGATATTTAAATCCAGGGCTTCAACCGGAGGCTCAGATGTGCTGGCCATGATACTGGGAAAATACAGCAGTATGCCCGTCGGGCAAATCATGATTGCAATAGATTCTGTTGTTGTATTGCTGGGCCTGCTGGTTTTTGGCGACTGGAAAATTCCGCTCTACTCCTTGCTTCTTATTTTTGTATATGGAAAAACGGTGGATGTTGTGCTTCAGGGACCCAGTTATGATAAAACCTTATTTATCATCAGCAAAAAACATGATTTGATCAGGGAAAAGCTGGTAAAGGATATGGGTCGGAGGGGTTCTTTCCTTTCTGGCGAAGGAATGTTTGGTGGGAAAAACCATAAAATTATTTTTACCACCGTTACCCGCCGGGAAGTAGCAATCTTGCAGGATTTTATTCACGACATTGATCCCGATGCCTTTATGACCGTGCTGGAAGCCAATGAAGTATTGGGGGGTGGTTTCCGAACTTTGAAAGACAAGCTGGAAAAGTAGACCTGAACTTTTTTGTCAACTAAGAATTTAATACTTATCTTTCTCAACGCTAATAGCATGGGAGTGCAATAAGTGCAAGGGTTTCCTGAAGTTACTCACAATTAAACCGGGTAAAACCGGGTACTGCGGAATTGCAGACTTTTTCATTTGGATTAAGATTCAACAAGCAGGTATTTCTGCGCGTAGATTTTAGATAATTGGTTGGGCTTTTTCTTGGATTTGTAGTTTTATTTCTGCAATTTTGAAGAAAATAAGGTGTTGGTTTTATAATATAAAGTGTTGAGAAGAAGAAAATTAACAATCAGCCGATCATGGAAGCAGACGGGTGAAGGAATTTAAATAATCCATTCTGTTTTTCTTGCAAATACAGGCATCATGCCTGTTCAATGCATATTTCGAACATGGTGAAAGAAAATATTGAACAGCAGGTTGCGTCGCTCTTTGATAATGAATAGATACACAATATTCTACTTAAAGTAAAAATTTGCAAACCCCTAAAAAACATTAAGATGGAAAAAGAAAGACCTAAGAATGACACGATGAGAACCATTTCCATAGTACTGGGTGTTTTATTGCTGCTGGTACTTGCTGGTATGATATTTTATATCCTGAGAAGTGGACGATTGGCTGAAGATAAGACCATGCTCCAGACTGAAAACCAAGCCATGCAGAGCAACTATCAGCAGGTTACAGCTGAAAAAGAACAGGTTGAGCAGGATCTTGCAGATGCCAGGGCGGAAATGACCAGGATGCAGACCCAATATGAGGAGCAGTTGCGAAACAGGGATTTACAAGTCTCCGGACTGCGAGCCCGAACCTCTGAAATAGTAGTTTTGCAGAGCAGGATTGAAGAGTTGGAACAAATGCTTGCTGATTATGAGAACCTTCAGGAACTTTATACAGATTTGCTTGTGCAAAATGAAGATCTGCAAGGGCAACTGACAGTCATAACTGATCGGTTCCAGGTGCTGCAGGACAGTGTTGCAGGATCTCACGGCCTGCGTGTTTTTAATATCAGGGCTTTAACCAAATGGGACCGGTGGCTTTGGGCCGACAGATACAACGTTTCCCTCGCAAGACGTGTAGATGAAACTATTGTTACCTTTGAAATAGGCGGGGATATATTTACAATTCCGGGAAACAGAACCATTTATTTTAATATGGTTAATCCGTTGGGTAACATAATGTATCCTTCTGCTGAAACCTTCGAGGTGATTGAAACCGGTGAATCTATCCCCTATACACAAATGCAGGAAGTGAATTACACCGGAGAGCCCATTTCCATGGAATTTACTGTTCAACACCCCGAAAGACTTAACCCCGGAACTTACCGGATTATGGTCTATATTGATGGTGAACTGAAAAGGACCAGGGAAATCGTTTTGGAATAATCAAAGGGTTTTTCCGCAGGTTATCTTTTGTTTATGATTTTGTTTTTTTTATTGGTGATCGCGAAAAATATTTGTTTGAAATTTATCAAAGACAGACTTCTCATTTCGATCCCGCTTCTTTGCGGGAGAGACCACGAAGTAGCAGCGAAGCTAAATCTCAAAATTTTACCGATCACCAATGTTTCCCTTTATGCAACATTGCCCCAATAGATCTAATAAGCAATTTATTGTCAAATCAACACATAATCCAAAAACGATGAATAGATTAAATGTTCTTCTCCCGGCATCTTCAATGAGAGGTCCGGTTGTAATCCTTTTGCTGGTTCTGCTTTTCTCCTGCACAACAGAACCGCGCCGCGACAAAGTAACCGATAGTGATGTATTTCCCTTATTGGAAATGGAAATTCGGGATTTAAGAAGGGCTTATGATGAAAGGATTTATACCATCACCGAAGTTGTAGAGCTTTATCTGGAGCGTATCGAAGCCATTGATAGAAACGGGCCGGGCCTTAATTCTGTTCTTACCATCAATCCTGACGCTCTTGCCATAGCAGCAGAGCTTGACAGGGAGTTGCAAGAGGGGAAAAGCAGAGGACCATTGCATGGAATTCCGGTTGTTGTTAAGGATAATATCGACACCCATGATAAAATGCCTACCACGGCAGGATCACGGGCATTGGCGCAATCATTTCCGCTACAGGACAGTTATGTGATTCAAAAACTCAGGGAGGCCGGTGCCGTTATCCTCGGGAAGGCCAATCTGAGCGAATGGGCCAACTTTCGGGGTGAGCTCAGCAGCAGTGGCTGGAGTGGGGTAGGAGGACAAACCAAAAATCCATACATACTGGATCGCAACCCATGTGGTTCCAGCTCAGGTTCGGGTGCAGCTGTATCAGCCAATTTATGTATGCTGGCCATAGGTACCGAAACCAATGGTTCCATCGTTTGCCCTTCGCAGGCCAACGGAATCGTCGGGCTCAAACCAACGGTTGGTCTGGTAAGCCGCACAGGCATCATTCCCATCTCTCACTCTCTTGACATTGCAGGACCCATGGGAAGAACAGTTAGCGATGTGGCTATTGCCCTGGGAGCATTGACCGGGATCGATCCTGAAGATGAGCATACCCTCGCGAGCGAGGGCAGATACCTTACCGATTATTCTCCGTTTTTGAAAGAGGATGGACTGCAGGGAAAGCGATTAGGGTTTTTTACCGGCCCCATGGGACGCAATTTCAAAGTAGATACCCTGATGCGGAAGGCAATAGCGTTTATGGAAAGTCAGGGGGCCGTTATTATTGAAATTGATCAAATAACAGCTCCGGGTACCGGCAATCATGCCTTTCAGGTCATGCTGTTTGAATACAAAGACGGACTGAATAAGTACTTTGCCTCTTTAGGTCCCGATGCACCCATTCAAAACCTGGAAGAACTCATTGCTTTTAATAAGTCAGATTCCATCAGTATGCTTTACTATAACCAGTCCTACCTGGAAATGGCACAGGAAAAAGCAGGGCTGGACTCACAGGAATATCTGGATGCCCTGGAGGCAATGCACCGCGGAGCCAGAGAAAATGGAATTGATAAGGTGATGGCTGAGCATAACCTTGATGCAATAATAGCTCCCACAGGAAGTCCGGCCTGGAAAACCGACTGGATCAATGGGGATAGCTTTCAGCTGGGAAGCTCTTCTCCTGCGGCACACGCCGGTTATCCCAATATAACGCTTCCCATGGGGTTTGTCGATGAACTCCCTGTTGGGATGTCGGTTTTTGGTCGTGCATGGAGTGAGCCTGTTTTATTGGAAATTGCCTATGCCTTTGAACAGGGAACGCTCCACAGGAAAGCTCCCCGCTTTTTAACCGGGGAATAGCAGTTATATTTCTGATAGTAATCAAAGAAACAATGATATAATACTATTGACCTAAAACTTAATTGCAATGTTGTTTACTGAATCTACCCAATGCAGTTTTTTCCGTTTCTTACTGTGTTTTATCTTCATGGGCTCGTTCCTGATGTTATCAGGAAGCTCATATGCAAATTCTGATTATTATACAGAAAAGCGGGTTATTACAGCTAAGGTTTACACAAGTGAACTGGCCGCTGAGTCTGCTTTGGATATTACCCGATGGAATGCAACCCCGGCAGATGAAATTTTGGTGACAACGGAACGCATTGCGACCGATTACCAGGTTTATACCATTGAGTTGATGAGCGATGACTGCCAGATCCTTCAGTTTTCCGGCCAGCTGGGGGCCGGGCGGGTACAGGTTTGTCCTCAGGAGTTGGAGGATACGTTGTTTGTTCATTATCCGGTTATCGAAACCATAGTGTTTCTTCATACCAACGACCACCATTTCGACATCAATTTACAGGATGAGCTGGAGAAAAAGATCAATGAAATCCGTGGTAGTTACTCCGATGTATTTTTGTTTGATGCGGGAGACATATTTGTGAGACACCCCCGCCGCTGGGTCGTAAATGACACACTGGAAAAAGATGTGGAATGGTATGGGCAGCGGTCTATGGAAATGGTAGAAAGCATGAATGCGTTGGGCTATCAGGCCATGACCCTGGGCAATCACGAGCTGGATTATGTAGAATCTTTTACCGGCAGGGCTTTGGATGCAGCAAAATTTCCACTGTTATCAGCCAATATGGAAATCACCACCGATGCATTGCCGTCGCCCCAAAGTCATTTACATTTCAGCACAAATACCGGACGCACTATCAGTGTAATGGGTTTGTCAGTGGCCAGTGGCAACAAACATGGAATCCTGCAAAAAGATATCTTTGAAACCGCTGCACAATATATGTATCTGCGTGAAGAGGCGGATGTATTTGTTGCTCTGACCCATATCGGGTTGCAGAATGACGCCCGCCTGGCAGAAGAATTCCCCCTGTTGGATATCATCATAGGTGGCCATTCGCACCACCTCATCGAAGAAGCGGTTTTGGTCAACGATGTGCTGGTAGCGCAGGCCGGCGGCAACCGCCACGAAGTGTCAGACCAGCATCCCGTTTACCTTGGCAAAATCACCGTTAAGATGAAAAATGGGCAAATTACCCATAAAGAAGGATACGTAATTTTTATCGGCGATGAGTAGGGGATAATGAATATACCAACGCTCCATATAACCCGGATATGCTGCAGAGCAGCACAAACTTTGTAGTTGAATGTATACGCTGCTGATTGCAAGGTGCAGCAAACCGTAACCTATCTTTCCACCTGGATTCTCCCCAGCTTCTTCAAGGTGGTTGTATGTGCCTTGAAGGCATCTGAGAATTTATCATACACATAATAGGGGATGTCGAATTCTTCTGTGGTTTTTTCAACGATTTTAGAGATGGCAGGATAATGCACATGGCAGATTTTTGGGTAAAGATGGTGTTCCACCTGGAAGTTTAACCCCCCCACATACCATGAGAGTATTTTGTTATTCTTTGAAAAATCGGCTGTTGACTTCATCTGGTGTTCAATCAACGTGTCCTCAATCCTGCCTTCCTGGTCGGGGATGGCCTGGTGGGGACCTTCTACCACGTGTGCCATCTGAAAAACAAGACTCATGATCGTGCCGGCAACAAGGTGCATGATAAGAAATCCTATGAGTACCTGCCACCAGAGTAAACCTGTCAGCATGATAGGCAGTATAATCAGAACAAAAATGTAAATAGATTTCCCTGCTACAAGCCAGGCCACTGATTTGCGAAATCGTGAAGCAGAGAGGTTGGTTTCACCTTTTCGGCGGTATGCAAACCGCTTGGGGATATCACCTATGATCATGGAAAGGCTCATAAGCGAATACAAAGCCCATGCGTAAATATACTGAAATCTGTGATATTTTTTGAGTGGAGAAGCATATGCAAATCTTAATATAGCCCTGCTGTTGATGTCTTCGTCTTTGCCATAAATATTGGTAAAAACGTGATGCAGCTTATTGTGTTTGATTTTCCAGTTATAGGCATCAGCACCCAAAAGATTCATTGTTAAACCCATCCAGCGATTCACTTTCTGGCTTTTGCTGTATCCTGCATGATTGGCATCGTGCATTACTGACATGCCTATCCCTGCAACTCCTATTCCCATAATGAACCAGACCATAAGGGAAATCCAGAATGGCAGAGGAACAGCAAGCATTACTATAAAAGGTAATATGTATAGAGAAAGCATGGTTATGCTTTTTATAACCATATCGCTGTTGTAGTTTTTTGAAAGACCCGTTTCTTTGAAATAATTATCCACACGCTGGTGCAGCACTTTTTTAAATTCAAGGTTGGGGTTTTGTGCAAAAGAAATGGTTGAGCTCATAGTTGGGAGAAAGTGTAGATTAATGGTTGATTAATGACTGCCGGAAGGCAATGGGGTAGGTTTTGTGATTAATTATCAGTGAACACAAGTTCGTGTTTTGTTATCATTACAAAGATAAGGGTAAATAAAATGCAAATGACAAAAACTGTATACCTATCAAAAATGGAAAAGGAGCTTTTCGTGCTTGTTACAAAAACCAAAATCCTTCGATAAGAAGTTAAGAAACCATTCCTCCCTATTAACAAAGTATATACAACATTGATTTTTTGCAATAACTGACAAATCGGTCTGTAATCGCTGGAATCATCAGATTTCAAACGTTTGCGGAGCGCTTTTTACGTGTCACAATAAGGCTTTGACTTGTTGTATATAAGAAGTATAGAACAGGCTGTGCTTTATCCTGTATACTTTTACCTCGATCGATAGATAATTTTTTGGTAAAATTATGATCGGTTGTAATCAAACCAAACCCAAAAATCTTAAAACAAACATCTATGAAGCAAATTATAATGATGCTGTTTTTCATGAGTTTTACAGCTACCCTGGTTGCACAAGGCGAACGGGTGACTGTAAGGGAAAAGGAAGACGGCTGGAGGCTCCTGGTCGAGGACAAACCCTTTATGGTTAACGGGATGAACTGGGACTACTTTCCCATAGGCACCAATTACATGTATAGCCTTTGGAACGAATCCGATGATTTCATCAGAAAAGCACTGGATGATGAGATGTCACTGCTCCAGAATATGGGAGTAAACGCTATTCGCGTTTATACCGGCATCCAACCCAAATGGGTTCAATACATTTATGAAAACTATGGTATTTACACCATGCTCAATCATTCATTTGGTCGGTATGGGTTGAGCTTAGACGAAGTGTGGGAAGCCGTAACTAAATACGATGATCCTGCCACACAAGAACTTCTCCTTTCTGAAGTCACGCAAATGGTTGAGGAGTTTAAGGATACTCCCGGGCTTTTACTTTATCTTCTGGGCAACGAAAACAACTATGGCTTATTTTGGGCCGGTGCAGAAACAGAAGACTTCCCTGAGGGCGAAGAACAAATTAATGCTGTTGGTGAAAACCGGGGGCGGCCTATGTATCGATTGATGAACGAGGCGTCAAAAAGAATGAAGGCAGTTTCCTCTTCACATCCGGTGGCCATCTGTAATGGTGACCTGCTGTTTTTGGATATTATCGCTGAAGAATGTCCGGATGTTGACATTCTTGGTATTAACGTTTACCGCGGGCCTTCATTTACGAATATGTTTGACCGGGTAAGAGATGAATATGGTAAACCCATCCTGCTCACCGAGTTTGGTTCAGACGCTTTTAACGCTATTACACTGGAAGAAGCTCAGCGTGATCAGGCAATTATCAATTTAGCCAACTGGAAAGAAATTTACGAGAATGCTGCAGGGCTGGGTAAAGCGCAAAATTCTCTGGGGGGCTTTACCTTTCAGTTCAGCGACGGATGGTGGAAATATGGCCAGACCGAAGATCTGGATGTGCACAATACCAACGCATCGTGGGAAAACGGAGGATATGCCTTTGACCATATTCCCGGTGAAAACAATATGAACGAAGAATGGTTCGGCATCTGTGCCAAGGGACCTACCAATGTCATGGGATTTTACCAGTTGTTTCCCAGGGCTGCATATTATGCCTTGAAAGAAGCACATCAGCTCAATCCCTATGCTGAAGGGACTACTTTGGCCACCATAAGACAACATTTCAATGAAATAAGTGTTGGAGAGGCTTACCTGAAAGCCAGAGGCGACAGGGCAGCACTGGAGGGCGAAAGAAACAGGAGCATTCGTCTGAGCCGTTTTACTGCCGAACTTTCCACTTTCAGCACGGGTGGTAGTCTTATTACAACGCCCAATGATCCTATCCCCGGCAGCACCACTTATCCCGACCAATTAGGGTTTGATGACATGCAGTCATTTTATATCGGCTTTGAAGCTAACCCGACTTCCAATTTTCGTAGTACTATTGAGTTTAATGTTTTGGGAAATGTTGCGCAGAACCCCATTGACCAGATATTCTATGAAAACAGGGGCCGGCCGGTCCAGTTAAACAGCAATGATGGTAATGTAAGTGTTGAATCACTCAACAGGATCCAGGTTTACAAGGCCAGTTACCAGTGGGAACATAAGTGGTTTAATCTGGACGGTTTTTATCGCACCGGTCGATACCATTGGGGGTATGAAGGAGACTTCTTCGGCTTATATCCTGAGGCCAATTACGGTCCCAACATTGATATTTATAATGGTGTGGCTCCATTTGGTTTTGAGATAGAAGGGAAAAGAGAATTCAAAGATTTAAAATTTGCTTTTGGACCTCAGTTGTGGTGGGGTGCAAACCCTGCTTTCCTGCTTAAGTACGGAAGAAAAATAGGCAATTTTGATATTACCGGTATCTACCATGAAGACCTTGATCAGCTTGGACTCACAGAAAGTTCTTTTGCCATCCCGCAACCTAAAACCCGGCGGGTTACCCTGCATGTAAACAGAGAATTTGGGAGGCTGGGTGTTGATGTGGGTGGTATCTGGGCCGGCCAGCCCCTGGAAGGGCGACAATTTCAGGTTTACAGGGAAGAAGATGATGCTCAGAATGTGTATGTTGATGAAATCAAACCCGAAGATACCTTTGGTGGAAAGATAAAATTGACCTGGACCGGCGGCAGATTCAACTGGTATGCGCAATCCGCACTCAAAGGACTCGTAGCGCAGGGCGGAGCAGATCAAACCCTTACTTTTACCGGATGGAGGTTAAAAGACAGTGGAAGTGGTAACCAGATGAATTTTCTCTCCGGATTTGCCTATACCCTTGGAAATCTTCAGATTGCCCCCAACTTTATGTGGCAAAAACCCCTGGAAGGCCCTATCCCCAATACGGTTCCAGCCCCCGGAAGGCCCAGAAACATTCTTACCGACCCTTTCGTGGTCAGAGCCAACAGAGAACAAGTGGCCGGGGAAATTTTATTTACCTGGGATCCCACCCCCGGCACCTGGATGTACGACTGGGATAGTGACAAAACAGAAGATGCAGGCTTTGCCGTTAGTATGGGTTTTGTTTACCGCCATTTGCCCACAACCATGGATGCTGCCATCGGCATTTTGCCTGATGGGCGCACAACATTCGCTTTCCCGGGTTCTCCCCCGGCAAGAGATTTATGGGAAATTCATGCAAGACTTGTTTCTAAATTTGCCAACAATTATGGCTTTATTGCCAATGTCTATGGGGGTGATGCCCAGGCCAACGGTAGCGATGAACGCACCATCAGCCGTTATGGAATGGATTTGCGGATGATTTATCGCAAAGTAAATCTCAATTCATTTATCAGAATCAATGACTGGGGCCCTTACGACTATCACCGCGACTTTAACCTTACCTTCCCTCTTCAGTTAATGGCTGATTTATCTACCACCCTTGGGCGTCCCGACTGGCTGGATATACCCAATACCCGCATCGGTTTGAGAGGCACCTATCGCACGCTCGACAAGTATTCTCCCAGATATTCCCCTACACAAATTGTGGATGCAAGCGGTGCACTGGTTCCCGACCCCAATGCCATTGGTTTTGACAATGGCAATGAATGGGAAATCAGAACTTATATATTGATCAACATTGGAAATTAAAAATCAAAAGACATGAAACTAAACATTTGGATTCGTTTTACCCAACTCATTACTGCCGGAGTGTTTCTGGCGTTATTGGCGGGTTGCGAACGTGACATAACAGATTTAGAAGAAGCATCCTTTCCAACCAACCCGGAAGTGTTTATCGACGGATTTAGTGCAGGATTGAATTATGCAGCTTTTGGAGGTTCTGTTCCTACAGCTTTTAACGTCGACAATAAAGTTACCTACAATAATTCTGAAGCTTCCATGAGATTTGAAGTTCCTGATGCCAATGATCCGAGAGGATCCTTTGCCGGAGGCGTATTCTTTACGGAAGTTGGACGTGATTTATCCGGATACAATGTGCTTACTTTCTGGGCCAAAGCCTCTCAGTCAGCCATTATTGGCGAGATTGGCTTTGGAAATGATTTGGGCGAGAATAAATACGTAGTATCTATACCAGGGCTGAATGTTTCCACCGAATGGAAAAAATATATTATCCCAATACCAGACCCTTCCCGTCTCACAGAAGAACGTGGTTTGTTCTGGTATGCTGCCGGAAATATGGATGGCAAAGGATTTACCTTCTGGATTGATGAAGTAAAATATGAAAAGCTCGGAACCGTAGCACATCCCGGATTTGCTATCCTCAATGGTGAAGACCAGGTGGAAAACTCATTCATAGGAGTAACCAAAACTATCGGCGGATTAAAAGCTTCCATCAATTTGCCCACAGGTATTAACCAGGCAGTCAATGCCGCTCCGGCTTATTTTGAGTTTGTTTCCTCCAACCCTTCCATTGCCACTGTTGATGCCAAAGGAAAAGTTACTGTTACCGGAGGACCGGGAATTGTTGAAATTACTGCTCATGTAGGTGAGATTGCTGCAGAGGGTTCATTGACCATGCAGTCGTTGGGCGATTTTGAGCATGCACCTGTTCCCACCCACGCTCCTGAAAATGTAATTTCTATTTTCAGTGATTTCTATGAAAATGTACCTGTAGATTATTATAATGGTTACTGGGCGCCATTCCAAACTACACAGTCAGCGGACTTTGAAGTGGAGGGCAACAGAGTCCTGCATTATACCGACTTTAACTTTGTGGGGATTCAGTTCACTTCACCTACAGTAAATGCCACTGAGATGACTCATCTTCATATTGACATTTACCTGCCCAATACTCTTACCGGAAATGCACAGTTCAGGATTGAGCTGGTGGATTTTGGTGACGGAGGAACCGGAGTATTTACCCGCAACATTACTGTTGCAGAATCGCAACAATGGATAAGCCTCGACATTCCGCTGGGTAGTTTTGGTGGGTTGACAAACAGGGCAAATCTCGCCCAGATCATCTTTGTGGATGTCAATGGAAACATACCCAGCTTTTACGCAGACAATATTTACTTCTACAAATAAAACCCCGAATATGAAAACGACAAATATTAAAATATATACAGCCGCTTCGCTTGGTTTTATCTTTCTGATGGTTCTGGCTGCCTGCGATCGTGATGATTTTCAGAAACTGGAAAAACGTGAATGGCGTTTGGTATGGAGTGACGAATTTGATGGGGCCGCAGGTGAGTTGCCTGACCCGGCCAATTGGACCTTCGACCTGGGAACCGGTGAAGATGGATGGGGCAACCAGGAATTGCAAAGTTATACCAACAACCCCGCGAATGTTTCCCTTGATGGTCAAGGAAATCTTGTGATTACCGCTATTCAGGATGGGAATAGTTTTACTTCGGCCAGGATAAAAACACAGGGCTTGTTTTCTCAGCAATACGGCCGTTTTGAGGCAAGGCTTAAAACACCCTATGGCCCCGGACTATGGCCTGCTTTCTGGATGCTGGGTGATAATGTTGAAACCGTTGGCTGGCCTCAATGTGGAGAGATAGACATTATGGAGCTCAGAGGACAGGAGCCCCAAACCATCCATGGTTCCATTCATGGGCCCGGCTACTCAGCCGGAAACCCTGTTTCCAAAAGTTATACCCTGGTAAACGGCCGTTTTGATGCTGAGTATCATGTCTTTGCCATTGAATGGGATGAAGACAAGATTGACTTTTTTGTGGATGATTACCTGTATCAGCGTATCGAAACCACCGATGTGCCTGGCGAATGGGTTTTTGACCAGCCCTTTTTTATAATTCTAAATGTGGCTGTGGGTGGCGACTATGTCGGATTCCCCACTGCACAAACACCCTTTCCGCAGAAAATGATTATTGATTATGTAAAAGTTTACGAGGAAGTAAAATAGCACCACGTTTTTCTTCTGATATTTAATAACACTGTATTTATTGACACTTTTAAAACTTTAAAAATAATACCATGAACAAAGCTTATTCAGACACTGCAACCCCCAACGCAAACAAGAAAGTCGACCTGAAGATAGTAGAACACGAAAATGAGAGCTACTTCAAAATGACCAACCACGATGCCATGCGGCCTTTTTTTATGAGCATTGTGAGCGATGCCAATCACTGGATGTTTATTTCCAGCAATGGCGGTCTTTCGGCCGGGCGCAAAAACCCTGAATATGCTTTGTTCCCGTATTATACCGACGATAAGATCACCGAATCAGCCGATATTACCGGAAGTAAAACCATCTTTCAGATTCATAGAGGTAATGAGATAATGATGTGGGAACCTTTTTCTGAAAGATACACCGACAAATATTCGCTAAGTCGCAACCTCTATAAAAGTATTTATGGCAATAAAATCATTTTTGAGGAAATCAATCATGATTTGGGTCTGGTTTTCAGGTATCAGTGGAATTCAGGGAAGATATATGGTTTTATCCGTAATGCTGAGATCATTAATACATCAGATCAGGACTACCGGATAACCCTGCTCGATGGTATCCAGAATATCATGCCCTATGGCGTCCCTAATGATTTGCAGCGCTCTACCAGCAACCTTGTGGATGCATACAAAAGAAGTGAAATGGATCCTTCTTCCGGCATTGGTATTTTTGCCCTTAGTGCAATCATTGTAGACAAAGCCGAGCCCAGTGAAGCTTTAAAAGCAAACATTGCCTGGTCACTGGGCATTGATAAACCCACCTTTCTGCTTTCTTCTATGCAGTTGAAAAACTTCCGGCAAAAACAGCCTGTCAAGGCCGAACGTGATGTTAAGGGTGAAAAAGGAGCCTATTTCGTTTCTTCGGAAATTTCGTTGGCTGCAAACAAAACCAAAAAATGGCAAATCATTACCAATGTCAACCAGACCCTTTCCCAGGTAATCAGTCTGTCATACACCATTAAAGAGGATGCCCATCTTGCGGAAAAAATCCGACAGGACATTGACGCAGGGACTCAAAACCTGATTCATCTGGTGGCAAAGGCTGACGGTCAGCAGTTTACTGCCGACAAACTCTCTGATACCCGCCATTATTCCAATGTACTGTTTAACATTATGCGTGGGGGAATTTTTGATGACAATTATCAGATCAAAAAGCAGGATTTTGTAGACTACCTGGGTAAAGCCAATAAAGAAGTGGTGGGTCGCAGCCCTGAATTTATCCAATCACTGGAAACAAATTTCAGTCAATCTGCACTGAAAGAATTGCTTGCCAAAAGTGAGGATGTCGATTTGATTCGCCTTTCCATTGAGTATTTGCCTCTCAAATTCAGCCGCAGGCACGGTGACCCCAGCCGCCCGTGGAATTATTTTTCCATCAACATTCAGAATGAAACGGATGGATCAGAAATTCTTGATTATGAGGGCAACTGGCGCGATTTGTTCCAGAATTGGGAAGCGCTGGCCTGTTCGTACCCTGAGTTTATTGAGGGAATGATTTTCAAGTTTTTGAATGCTTCCACTTTTGATGGATACAATCCTTACAGGGTTACCAAAGACGGCTTCGACTGGGAAACCATCGAGCCCGACAACCCATGGTCTTATATTGGCTACTGGGGAGACCATCAAATCATTTACCTGCAAAAATTCTTTGAGATTGTTGAGAAATATCATCCGGGTAAATTGCAATCCTTTTTTGATAAAGAATGGTTTGTTTATGCGGCTGTACCCTACGTTATCAAGCCCTACGAACAAATCCTTCACAATCCGAAAGATACCATTGCATTTGATCATAACTGGGATGCTGCCATCCGCACACAACGTGAGGAGCTGGGTGCTGACGGAGCCTTGTTAAAGTCCGACACCAAAGAGATTTACCACGTTAATTTCCTGGAAAAGATAATGGCAACCGTATTGGCCAAAATATCCAACTTAATTCCTGAAGCCGGAATATGGCTCAATACCCAGAGACCCGAATGGAACGATGCCAACAATGCACTGGTAGGAAACGGTGTGTCAATGGTTACACTCTATTATTTGCATCGCTTCATGAAGTTTTTCAGCAATTTGCTCGATGGAGCAGATTTGGAAAATATTAAGGTTTCCAGCGAACTCATCGAATTTTATCACAGTGTGAGAGAAACGATGTATGAATTTGCTCCCTTGCTGGCCGCAGAAATGAAGGAAAAAGACCAAAAAGCATTCATGGATCGCCTGGGTAAGGCTGCATCAGAATACCGGCAGCATATTTACCAGAGTGGATTCTGGGGCAAGAAGAGAAGCGTATCGCTTTCAGGATTAAAAAAATTCTCTAAGACATGTCTCGAATTCATAGAGCATTCTATTGATGCCAACCAGAGAGAAGACAAACTTTATCATGCTTACAACCTGATAGCGGCAACAGAAGAGAAAGTTTCAGTTTCCCACCTGAGCGAGATGCTGGAAGGGCAGGTCGCCGTTTTGAGTTCGGGATATCTCAATGCTGATAAGGCCCTTGAGGTGTTGGATGCATTGAAAAGCAGTGCCCTGTTCAGAGAGGACCAGTACAGTTATATTTTGTATCCCAACAAAGAACTGCCGGGATTTTTACAGAAAAATACCATTCCTGCTGCCGATGCCAAATCTTCTGAATTGATCATGAAGATGCTGGCCGATGGAAACCATCAGATTGTGGAGCAGGATATCAAGGGTGGTTTTCATTTCAATGGAAATTTCAATAATGCCCGTGATTTGGAGAATACACTAGATGCTTTAGCTGGAGGTGAATACAAAGAACTTGTAAAAAAAGAGCGCAAACTTTTGTTGGGAATATTCGAAAAAGTATTCAACCACAGAGCTTTCACCGGCAGGTCAGGAACATTCTTCGCTTTCGAAGGGCTGGGCTCCATCTACTGGCATATGGTATCGAAACTATTGCTGGCCGTGCAGGAGTGCTGCCTGAAAGCCATTGAAGAAAAGGCCGACCCGGTAGTGGTTGGAAAACTGCTCGACCATTACTATGAAATTGAGGCCGGTATAGGTGTTCACAAATCGCCAGAGTTGTATGGCGCATTCCCGACCGATCCCTATTCTCACACACCTCAGCATCGTGGTGCACAACAACCCGGAATGACAGGTCAGGTGAAAGAAGATATCCTTGCAAGATTCGGTGAACTGGGCGTGTTTGTCAAAAAAGGACAGCTCCAATTCAACCCTTCTCTCCTCAGAAAAGATGAGTTTCTGACAAGCTCCGGGAATTTCGAATTTGTGGTCCTAACCGGTAATACGGAGACCCTTGCATTGGAAAAAGGGCAACTGGCGTTCACATTTTGCAATGTACCGGTAGTTTATACTGTTTCGGATCAGGAAAAGATTACTGTTTCATGGGCTGATGGCAGCAAAGAAGAAGTGAAAGGTAACATGTTGAATCCCCAAATCAGCAGCCATGTTTTTCAAAGAACCGGTAAGATTGCCAGGCTGGAAGTCAGTGTAAAAATGGATTAAGGTTTTGTCATCTTTAAACAGAGTATGCTATGAAAAATGGATTCAGATTTTTAATTCTATTACTATCATTTACTATGATTTCTTGTAATTTTTCGGGAGAAACCGAAGGAAAAGCAGAAGCAGTATCTCATCTGCCTCAGACCGAAGATATGCTATTAAGTGGTGTATCTGAAGCGGTTTGTTATTCCGGTTTCAGAACCGGGCAGCATCCGGACAGGGGTGCAGGAGCCGTAAATCCCAGTTATGAAGAAATCCTTGAAGATTTGCAGATACTGGCTGAGCAAACACCTTTCCGCCTGTTTCGCCTTTACGATTGTGAGGAAAACAGCCAGATGGTGCTGGAGGTTATCAGAGAACACAATCTCGACTTCAAAGTGATGCTGGGCATATGGTTGCGGGCCGAAATCGACAGCTACGAAACCTGCGAGTGGCTCACCGAGCCCTGGCCGGTAGAAACCCTTGAGCAAAACAAAAAACTCAATGATCTTGAAATAGCAAAGGGTATCGAATTGGCCAATAAATACCAGGATATTATTGTAGCCGTGAATGTGGGAAATGAAGCACTGGTTGACTGGAACGAACACCGGGTGACGGTTGACTCTGTAATTACTTACGTAAAGAGAGTTCAGCAAGCCATTGAGCAACCTGTTACGGTTGCCGATAACTACAAATGGTGGGCCGACCATGGTGCAGAGCTGGCAGAGGTGGTGGATTTTGTGTCCATCCATACTTATCCTATCTGGGAGGGCAGAGATATTGACGAAGGGATGAGTTACACCCTCGAGAATGTGGAGGAAGTAATGAATGCATTGCCGGGCAAGCAAATTGTGATAGCCGAAGCAGGCTGGGCTACCATTGCCTCTGAGTTTGGCCCGCGGGCAAGCCAGGAGAAGCAGAAGCAATATGTTGGGGAGCTCATGGAGTGGTCCAAACAAAACAACATCACCACGTTCATTTTCGAAGCATTTGACGAAGACTGGAAGGGTGATCCCACAGATCCTATGGGTGCCGAAAAGCACTGGGGGCTATATACTGTGGATCGGGAGCCCAAAAAAGCAATTGACATATTTACTCAAGATTACTCAAATTGATAAAAGTATTTTTTTGATACAAACCTAAATCCTAAAAGAAACCTCCTTTGAGTTATGAGTAAAACCACGAAAAAGTTATCTGTTAAAGAAAAAATCGGCTATGGATTGGGCGATACGGCATCGCATTTTGTCTGGGACATGGTCGGTTTCTGGATCCTGATATTTTATACCGACACATTTGGGATTTCAGCCGCCGCGGCGGGCACAATTATGCTGATTGCAAGGTTCTGGGATATGCTCAGCGACCCGCTGATGGGAATCATTGCCGACAGAACCAATACCCGATGGGGAAAATTCCGCCCGTATTTACTTTGGATGGCATTGCCTTACAGTGTGCTGGCAGTGCTCACTTTTACCACACCCAACCTGGGGCCTACCGGTAAGGTTATTTATGCAGGGGCAACTTATCTTTTGCTGATGACCGTTTTTACTGCCATCAACCTGCCGTATTCATCTCTGGGAGCCGTTATGACTTCCGACTCCTATGAGAGAGCCGGTTTGAACTCATACCGCTTCATTTTTGCATTTGCCGGTCAGTTAATCGTAACAGGGTCTGCTCTCTATCTGGCCAACTATTTTGGCCGCGGAGATATGGCCCAGGGGTATCAGTATACGCTGATTCTTTTTGCCATAATCAGCTTTACCCTGTTTATGATTACCTTTAAAACTACCCGTGAAAGGGTGGCACCACCCAAAGCACAACAGAAAAACCTTAAGGAGGACATCAAAAACCTCTTCCGTAACCGACCCTGGGTCATTTTGTTTTTTGTGGGAATTATTTCCTTTGTGATGTTTGCCCTGCAGAACCTTACCATCGCTTACTATTTCAAATACTATGTGGGGCAGGAGCAGAGCGTGCAGCTGTTTAATATTATCGGTGCAGTGGCATTGATAATTGGTATTCCCTTTTCCAAGCCCCTGGCCAAACGCTTCGGAAAACGCAATGTATATATGGCAAGTTCACTTATATCAGGCTTGTTTTTCATTCTGCTCTATATTCCGGGCAACGATAATATTTATGCCGTTTATATTCTCAATATCCTGGCCAAGTTTACCTATGCGCCGGCCGTGCCTTTGCTCTGGACCATGCTGGCAGATACTGCTGATTATTCGGAATGGAAGTACCATCGTCGGGCAACCGGGCTGGTATTTTCGGCTGCTACCTTTGCCCAGAAAGCTGGCTGGGGAATCGGCGGTGCACTTGCCGGCTGGCTGCTTGCCTTGTACCGGTTTGTACCCAATATAGAGCAAACTGCCGCCTCCCTCAACGGAATAAAATTGATGATTTCCGTTTATCCGGGAGTGCTATATATGTCATGTGCCATTCTTCTTTACTTCTATGCCATTGACCAGAAAACCTGTCTGGAAATGGAAAAAGAACTGGAAAAACGAAGAGAAGAATCATAATTGCTCATTTTTATTCAATCTTATACTGATAAATAAAAACACATTTCCAATGACACGAAAAATCTTTTCCCTGATTCCCTTATTTGCATTGTTGCTTTTTATTTCATGCACTCCGGTGCAGGATCCCAGAAGTAAATCTGCCGCAGAGATTTTGGGAGACCCAGACTATTTGGCCATTTCTTACGGTGGGTATCGCGAGATTAGCAGAGATATACAGCCTACCATCCCCCAACTCAGAGAAGATATGGCAATATTATCGGCCATGGGGATAAAACTACTGCGTACTTACAATGTGCATCTCGACGAAGCTGCGAATTTGCTGGAGACCATTCACCAGATGAAACTGGAAGATCCGGAGTTTGAAATGTATGTGATGCTGGGAGCCTGGATTGACTGCAAAAATGCATGGACCGACTTGCCCGATCGTATTCGGGACCAGGAAAGCGAAAGAAATGCCGTGGAAATCGCCCGTGCTGTTGAGTTGACCCAACAATATCCCGATATCGTAAAAATCATTGCCGTGGGAAATGAAGCTATGGTTCACTGGGCATGGGATTATTATGTGGAACCGGCAATTATTCTCAGATGGGTCAATCATTTGCAAAATCTCAAAAAAGAAGGTGAACTACCCGAAAGCCTTTGGATTACCAGTTCTGACAATTTCGCAGCCTGGGGAGGCGGAGGCAGTGAATACCATGTGGAAGATTTGAATGAGCTGATCAAAGCGGTTGACTTTATCTCCATGCATACTTATCCCATGCACGATACCCATTACAACCCTGATTTCTGGGGGGTACCCAGAGAAGAAGAGTATATGTCGGATTTGGAAAAAATTCATTCCGCCATGCGAAGAGCAAGAGATTATGCCATTTCTCAATATCGCAGTGTGGTGGAGTATATGCAAAGTGTGGGTGTAAATAAACCCGTACATATTGGTGAAACCGGATGGGCTACTATATCCAATGAATATTATGGAGATAAGGGTGCACGAGCCACTGATGAATATAAGTCGGCACTTTATTACCGGTACATGCGTGAATGGACCAACAGGGAGGGTATCTCATGTTTTTACTTTGAAGCTTTTGACGAACAGTGGAAAGATGCTGCCAACCCTATGGGTTCAGAAAACCATTTTGGATTGATCAATTTGCAGGCACAGGCCAAGTATGCTTTGTGGGATTTGGTCAGTGATGGCACATTCGAGGGCTTGACCCGCGATGGGAAACCCATCACCAAAACCTTTCTGGGAAATAGAAGAGCTTTGATGGAAACAGTAAAAGTTCCGCCCACTGTAGAGGAAATCAAAGAATTGCACAGGGAGTAGTTGAAGGATGTATTTCAGTATACATTTCCTTTGCTGCTTTGACCGTAAAAGTAAAAAGCCATTCGTTTAAAAAACAAAATGAGAAGTTTATAAAATCCTTAAACCTAAAAGATAATGACATCCTACAAAACACCCTTAAAAGACAGAGTACCCTTAGGGCAAAAAGCAGCCTTTGGAACAGGTAACCTGGTGGTCAACTTGCTGCCGGGTGCACTGGGAGTATTCCAGTTCTTCCTTCTCACCGCCTTTGGTATCGACCCATTACTTGCAGGGCTCCTGGGCGGCTTGCCCCGACTTCTGGATGCTCTCACCGATCCCATTATGGGTTATATCACCGACAATACTAAATCGAGGTTTGGGCGCAGAAGACCGTACATCTTTATAGGTGCAATACTAAGCGGTATAATGTTTGCCCTGCTATGGCAGCTCAATCCGGACAACTCGCAGATGTATAATTTCTGGTACTTCCTTACTTTTTCTTTCATGTTTATTATAGCCAATACCATTTTTGCTACACCGTATATTGGGCTGGGCTATGAAATGACCTCCGACTACAACGAGCGTACCCGCCTGATGGCATTCGCTCAAACCATCGGGCAGGTTGCATGGATGATTGTACCATGGTTCTGGGTACTAATTGCTAATCCCGATCTGTTCGAAACTCAGGCAGTTGGGGTACGAAGGCTCTCAATCTTTGTTGGAGGAATATGTATGATTTTAGGTATTATTCCCGCTCTCTTCTGTAAAGAGGTTAATCAGGAGAACCTTACCAACAGGGCTGATCTTACCGTGGAGAACATCTCGAAAAATTTCAAGAGTCTGTTAAAGAATATGGGGTTAATCTTTAAGAACAAACCTTTTGTCAGGCTATGTGGTGCTACCTTCTTAGTATTTAACGGCTTCCAGCTGGTTGCTTCATTCAGCTACTTCATCATTCTATTCTATATGTTTAATGGAAACTATGGTGATGCGGGATCATGGCCTGCCTGGTTCTCAACTGTAAGTGCTTTATTTACTGCATTCCTGATTATTCCAATTATCACATGGATGTCTAACAAATGGGGTAAGCGCAATGCTTTTATTATTGCAACATTCATCTCCATTATTGGATACGCTTTGAAATGGTGGGGATTTAGCCCAGGGAACCCCTGGCTGATGTTTATGCCTATTCCGCTTATGGTATTTGGAATTGGGGGGCTATTCACCCTAATGATGAGTATGACAGCAGATGTGTGCGACCTGGATGAGTATAAAAATGGAATGCCCAGGAAAGAAGGTACTTTTGGAGCCATTTACTGGTGGATGGTAAAGCTGGGGCAGGCACTGGCTCTCGTTCTTGGAGGATTAGTTCTTAAGCTCGTAGGGTTTGACTCCGGAGCAGCGGTACAAGCAGCTGAAACAATGACAAATCTCAGGCTTGCAGATATCTTTATCCCTTCTATTACGGCTGGTTTAGCCATTATAGTAATGTGGAGATATGATCTGACCGAAGGCAAAGCAAGAGAAATCAAAGATGAACTTATAGAGAGAAGGGGAGAACTCTGATCTGAATAAAATTAAATAAGTAACTACTAACAATTAAATAAGCAAATACAATGTCATTCAGACCTGATCAATTTTTAAGTTTCAAGGAATCAAAGCAGTTTCCAAAACCTCAATTCCTTGAAGACAAAACCGAAGAGGATTTGTCTAATCTATTTCTGGAAATTCTTCATGGAGGGATTCATGGCTTTTGTTTCAGCCTTTACGAAGATGGACAAAAACCAGGAGACATTATTTCCGAAGGGCAGATAAGAAAGAGAATGGAAATTTTGAAACCCCATACCCAATGGATTCGCTCGTTCTCCTGCATTGAAGGAAATGAACTTATACCCAAAGTTGCCAAAGAGTTAGGCCTCAAAACATTGGTGGGTGCCTGGCTGGGGAAAGACGAGGAGAAAAACCTGCAGGAAATCGAAAATCTTATCCGGCTCTCCAAAGAAGGGCTGGTAGATATTGCTGCTGTGGGCAACGAAGTGCTCTACCGCGATGATTTGTCAGAAGCCGAACTCATGTATTTCATTCAGCATGTAAAAAATGAGGTGCCCGGTATTCCTGTGGGTTATGTGGATGCTTATTACGAGTTTGTCCAAAGGCCGCATATTGTAGAACTGTGCGATGTGATTCTCAGCAACTGCTATCCTTTCTGGGAAGGTACCGATTTTAACCATTCCCTGCAGCACATGCAACAGATGTATTATCAGGCAAAGCAGGCCGCAAAAGGAAAACCTGTTATTATAACCGAAACCGGATGGCCCAGCCATGGTCAAGGTTTAGGAGGTGCAGTACCCTCCAAAAAGGCAGCCATGAAGTATTTTATCAATACCAATTTATGGGCTATGGATGAAAATATTGAAGTATTCTATTTTTCCTCTTTTGATGAAGCCTGGAAAGTGGGTGTGGAAGGTGATGTGGGCGCTTATTGGGGTATCTGGGATAAAAATCAAAAACTAAAATTTGGCCATGAACACGTTTAACGCATTGCAAAGTGCTCCCGGCAGAGCCATATGTTATTCCGGTTTCAGGCAGGGGCAGCACCCTGGTGGCGTTTATCCTTCTTACGAAGAGGTGAAACAGGATCTTTTGCTGCTGCAAGGCCACTGGGCATACCTGCGGCTTTTTGATTGTGATAAACATGCAGAAACTGTTCTGGAGGTGATCAGCAAAGAAAAATTAAACTTCCGCCTGATGCTCAGTGCCTACATTACGGCAGAAATGAACAATTTCAACTGCCCATGGAACGGGGGGGTGTATTCAGAAGAACAGCTTGAAAGAAATCGTGTCCATAATCAGAACAGGATCAACAGGTTGATCGAACTGGCCAATCAGTACCCGGAAATAATCTTTTCCTTATCAGTGGGAAATGAAGCCTGTGTAGAGTGGACTGACCACTATGTACCCGAAAAAAGAGTGGTGGAATATGTAAAACAAGTAAAAAGTAAGGCGAAACAACCTGTTACTTTTTGCGAAAATTACGTCCCCTGGCTTGTGAAACTGGAAAAATTAGCCAAAGAAGTAGATTTTATTTCCATCCATACTTATCCCGTTTGGGAATACAAACATATTCAGGAGGCGCTGGACTACACCAAAGAAAACTATTATGCAGTTGCCCACAAATATCCTGATATACCGGTGATTATTACCGAGGCGGGATGGGCAACCGACTCTAACGGAAGAGGAATAAATCCCGAAAATGTGAATGAGGAGTTCCAGAAGATCTATTTTGAAAATCTGATGGAATGGGCACAAAAAGAGAACATCCTTACTTTCTTTTTTGAGGCTTTTGACGAGACCTGGAAGGGATCACCCGAACCACTTGAACCTGAAAAACATTGGGGATTATTCAGGATTGACCGGACTCCTAAAATGGCCATTCGGGATCGGTTCCCGGGCTAAGAATTTTATCACGAAGAAAGCTCACAAATCATTATTTAAATCACATCAAATTAATTTAATTTTTTATCATAAACCAAAATCACAATTATCATGAGAAAGCTTTTTACAATACTTTTGGGTCTCTATGTAAGCATAGGGTTTTCCCAAAACGTACCCATCGATTTTGAAGCCGATGGATACGGTGCCAACTGGATCTGGACCGTTTTTGAAAATTCTCCCGGTGCACCCTTAGAGATTATTGCCAATCCCGATCCATCGGGTATCAACATTTCGGGCACGGTAGCCAAATTCACTGCCTTGCAAACCGGGCAACCCCATGCAGGTGTAGAATCAGCACACGGCGATACCGATTTGGGCACATTCCTGCTGGATGAAACCAATTCCACCATCAAAATTATGGTATGGAAACCGGTTATCAGCGATGTAGGAATAAAATTTGCAACCGCCAGCGGATGGGCACAACCCGAAATTAAAGTGGCCAATACCGTAATCAACCAATGGGAAGAACTCACTTTCGACTTCTCAGGCGTTCCCAATAATCCTGATGGTGAAATGTACGACCAGATCATCATCTTCCCCGACTTTGCCCCCCGCACACAGGACAATATTGTGTATTTCGACAATATCACCTTCAATGCACAGGAAGACATCCCAACTGACGGTCCTGAGGTTGCAGCACCTGCTCCACCCGCACGCGACCCCGAAGACGTAATTTCCATTTTCAGTGAAGCATACGCCAGTCTTGAAGGAACAGACTTCAACCCGGGCTGGGGACAATCTACACAGGTAAGCTTTGTGGAAATTGAAGGCAACCAGACCATGAAGTATGAAAATTTCAACTATCAGGGGACACAATTTGCCGCACCCGTAAATGCCTCGCAGATGCAATATTTACACTTAGATATGTGGACTGCCGATGCAACCAGTGTAAATGTTTTCTGCATCAACGAAGGAGGCCTGGAAATAGCCTTTGCACTCCCCATCACCCCCAATCAGTGGGTGAGCTACGACATTCCGCTTTCGGCTTTTGCCCCTGTAGACTTGTCAGCAATAATCCAGTTTAAGTTTGATGGCGGCAATGGTACACAAACCATTTACCTGGATAATATCTATTTCTATGCCGACGACGATAACGGTGGCGAAGAAGGCCCCCGCAACCCCATCGATTTTGAAGCCGGTGGATACGGTGCTGACTGGACCTGGAACGTTTTCGAAAACGGCCCTGACAGCCCACCACTGGAAATTATTGCCAACCCCGATCCTACTGGAATTAACACTTCTGCCACAGTAGCTAAATTCACTGCCAAGGCAAATGGAAAC
>RECE01000288.1 GCA_007694165.1 Bacteroidota bacterium | reverse complement strand
CTACCGCTTCTCATACTGCTCCTGGTAATATTTCTGGTACTCACCTGAGGTAACATTCTCAATCCATGCTTTGTTTTCCAGGTACCAATCGATGGTCTTGTCCAGGCCTTCCTCAAACTGCAATGAAGGAGTCCATCCCAGTTCTTTCTGTATTTTGGATGCATCAATGGCGTAGCGCATATCATGGCCTGCGCGGTCTTTTACATAAGAAATGAGTTTCTCACTTGTGCCCGAATCGCGCCCGAGTTTCTGGTCCATGATCTTGCACAACACCTTTATCAGGTCGAGGTTTTTCCATTCGTTGTGCCCGCCAATGTTGTAGGTTTCGCCGTTTTTGCCTTTATGGTAAATAAGATCAATCGCAGCAGCATGGTCAATTACATAGAGCCAGTCTCTTACATTTTCACCCTTTCCGTATACCGGCAGGGGTTTGTTCTGGATGATATTGTTGATAAATAAGGGCAGTAGCTTTTCGGGGAACTGGTTAGGTCCGTAATTGTTAGAGCAGTTGGAAATAACCACAGGCATGTTGTAGGTATGATGCCATGCCCGCACAAAATGGTCGCTGCTGGCCTTGGCTGCCGAATAGGGGCTACGGGGGTCATATGCCGTAGTTTCAGTAAATAAGCCATCTTCTCCCAGCGAACCATATACTTCGTCAGTAGAAATATGATAGAATCTTTTCCCTTCTGTATTTCCCCAGCTCGCTTTGGCAGCGTTGAGCAGGTTTATGGTGCCAATTACATTGGTGTTGATAAACTCCATAGGGTTGGCAATGGAGCGGTCCACGTGGCTCTCGGCTGCAAGATGGATGACACCGTCGAAGCTGTATTTATTGAAAAGCTCAAAAATGCTTTGGGCATCCACAATGTCTGCTTTTTCAAACACATAATTGGGTGCATTTTCCACATCCGTGAGGTTTTCCAGGTTGCCGGCATAGGTGAGTTTGTCAAGATTAACAATTTTATAATCCGGATATTTGTTGATAAATAACCTTACTACATGCGATCCTATGAAGCCCGCTCCACCTGTTATAAGAATAGTTTTCATTTTTGTTTTTTGTTTTCCGTTTGTAAAATGGCATCTTTAAGCTGCTGACCAGGTTCTGCTGCAGCAATCAATGGTCAAGGTTCAATACTAATCAACAATCCCCTCTGCAAGATTTTTCTCCCAGGCCCATGCCGATTTAAGGGCTGTTTCCAGTCCCAGCTGTGTTTTCCATCCCAGCACTTCATTGGCTTTGCGGGTATCGGCCCATACTTTCTCCACATCCCCTTCGCGGCGTTGGGCAATCTGGTAGTTCAGTTTGATGCCGTTTGCCTGCTCAAATGTAAGAATAACATCCAAAACGCTGTTGCCTCTTCCTGTCCCCAGGTTGAATACTTCAAACTTCTCATCCGCAATTGTTTTGTCCATTCTCTCCATTGCCACCACGTGAGCCTTTGCAAGGTCAACCACGTGGATATAGTCGCGGATGGCGGTTCCGTCAGGAGTGTCATAGTCATCGCCCCATACTTTGAGCGAATCCCGTTTGCCTATGGCTGTTTGGGTGATAAATGGCACCAGGTTGTTGGGTACCCCGATGGGCAGTTCTCCAATAAGAGCAGATTCGTGCGAACCAATGGGGTTGAAATACCTCAGGGCTATGGCTTTGAGTGAACTCACATAAGCGTGGTCGAAAATAATCTCTTCTGCAATTTGTTTGGTATTGCCGTAAGGTGAATTGGCTTTCTGAATAGGTGCATTTTCCGAGACCGGCAGTTCTGCGGGTTGTCCGTATACGGTGCATGAAGAAGAAAATACCAGCTTTTTGCAGCTTCTCTGCTCCATTATCTCCAATAGGTTGGTGAGCGATACCAGGTTATTATGATAGTATTTGAGTGGAAACTGAACCGATTCACCCACTGCCTTGTAAGCCGCAAAATGGATGACTCCTTCAATGTCTGTATGCTCATCCCAGAACTTTTGCAACGCTTCACGGTCGCACAAATCAAATTTATGAAATCGGGGCTTGATACCCGTTATTTTGGTGATTTGATCGACAATCTTTTCGCTGGAATTGGAGAGGTTATCAACGATAACCACTTCGTATCCGCTTTGTTGTAGCTCAACAACCGTGTGAGAACCAATATAGCCGGTTCCACCCGTGACAAGTATTTTGGCCATTATTATCTTTTTAATGATTAGAAACTCCAGTACTGGAGATCCTTGATTTTATTTCTGTAAATCCCTTTGATATCAACCAGGATAGGGTTGTCTACATTGGACATCATGTTTTTGAAATCCTCTTCGTTGAGGCTCAGGTAATCTTTGTGGTTAACGGCTACGATTACGGCATCATAATCATTGGATATTTGTTTGCTGAGGGTAAAGCCGTATTCATGCTTCAATTCGTCGGGGTTGGCATAGGGATCCACAATGTCAAGATTTACGCCGTAGCTATTTAATTCGCTAATAACATCGGCAACTTTGGAGTTTCTGATGTCGGTTACATTTTCTTTAAAAGTAACGCCCATGACCAGCACTTTGGATTGCTGGATGTTTTTACCGGCAGCAATAAGTTTTTTTACCAGTTGCTTGGCGGCATAGAAGCCCATGGAGTCATTTACGAACCTTCCGCTGTTGATAATCTGGGGGTGGTAGCGGAATTCTTTGGCTTTGTACACCAGGTAGTAGGGGTCTACACCAATACAGTGGCCACCTACAAGACCGGGGTAAAACCGCAGGAAGTTCCATTTTGTGCCGGCTGCTTCCAGCACATCATACGTGTTGATTCCCATGCGGTTGAAAATGATGGAAAGTTCATTCATGAGGGCAATATTCACATCGCGCTGGGTGTTTTCAATAATCTTGGCCGCTTCGGCTACCTTGATGGAAGGGGCACGATGCACACCTGCTGTAACAATCAGCTCATAGGTTTTGGCAATATTGTCAAGGGCAACTTCGTCGCAACCTGACACCACCTTGGTTATGGTAGTAATGGTATGCTCTTTATCACCAGGGTTAATTCTTTCGGGAGAAAAACCCACCTTGAAGTCTTCACCGCACTTGAGCCCGCTCTCCCTTTCAAGAATTGGAATACAATCCTCTTCTGTACATCCTGGATAGACGGTGGATTCATAAACTACATAGTCTCCTTTTTTCAGTGCTTTGCCTACTGCATGAGAAGCAGACAATACGGGAGAAAGGTCGGGAAGGTTATGGTTGTCGATGGGTGTGGGTACTCCGATGATATGAAAATTGGCATTTTTGAGGTCTGCTGCGTCTGCAGTGAAATAAATGTCACAACCTTCAAAGTCTTTGGCCTCCAGTTCTTCACTGGGATCAATATGGTTGCGCATCTTCTCCACGCGATCTTCCTTAATGTCGAAGCCTATAACCTTTATCTGTTTTGCAAACTCCAGTGCAATGGGCAATCCCACGTAGCCAAGTCCGATTACAGACAGAGTGGCCTCTTTGCTCAATAATTTTTCGTAAATGTTCATAGTACCAGTTTTTGTAGTTATTTGAAATTCAGTTGAAAACAGCTCAGAATTCACTTGACTGTCTGGTTTTGTTATCAGGTAGTCCAAGACCCGTAATTATCGTTTGCTCACTTTGCCTCTTTCCAGGATATATTCTTCTTTGCTTTCGGGGCAAACAGCGGTATTGTTGACATCAAATTCCAGCTTGTGGCCATATTCACTCATCCATCCAATGTGCTTTGCAGGATTGCCTACCACCAGAGCAAAAGGAGGAACATCGCGAATTACCACTGCTCCGGCCCCGATAAAAGCAAACTCACCGATTTCAATGCCACAAACGATGGTAGCATTGGCCCCGATGGAAGCTCCTTTTTTTACCAGGGTTTTGACGTATTGGTCTTTGCGTACCACAGCACTCCTGGGGTTTACGATATTGGTAAATACCATGGAAGGCCCAAGGAAAACATCGTCTTCGCAAACAACTCCGGTGTAGATGGAAACATTGTTTTGCACCTTAACATTATTGCCAAGCACCACCCCTGGAGATATCACCACATTTTGCCCCAGGTTACAGTTTTTGCCCAGTGTGCAATCGGGCATGACATGGGTGAAATGCCAGATTTTTGTCCCTTCACCAATAACGCAGCCCTGGTCAATAATGGCTGTTTCGTGACTAAAATAGTTCTTCTCTTCCATAGCAGGCGATGTTTTTTAAAAAAAATCAGGCCCTTGCATGTTCTTGTAACGGGCAAAGGCCTGTGAAATTTTGTTATTTAAGATATTCCAGTAAGCTGTCAGTAATATGTTTGAGTTGTTCTTCATCCAGCTCTGTATGCATGGGGAGTGAAATGACAGTTTTGCTCAGTTTTTCTGTTACCGGGAAGTCTCCTTCTTTGTAGCGTGGATCCTGGTAGGCCTTTTGCATGTGCATGGGGACAGGATAATATATCATTGCAGGAATTCCTTTTTCTCCCATGAAATTTTGCAGGGCAAACTGGTCGAGATTGTCGATGACCAATGTGTATTGATGAAAAACATGGGTGGAAAATTTACTGCGCACGGGAGTGGTGATGCGGGGATTATTGGCAAATGCTTTGTCGTAATACCTGGCTGCCTTGTTGCGTGCACCGGCATAACAATTAAGATGTTTCAGCTTAATGCGGAGAATGGCGGCTTGCACACTGTCAAGGCGTGAATTAACTCCCACGGAGTCGTGATAATATCTTACTTCCATTCCATGGTTGACGATCACGCGCAATTTTTTTGCCAGTTCGTCATCATTGGTAAAAACTGCACCACCATCGCCATAGCAACCCAGGTTTTTGGAGGGGAAAAAGGAAGTACAACCTATGATTCCCAAAGTGCCTGCTTTCTGGCGTCTGCCATCTTCAAAAATATAATCAGCACCTATAGCCTGGGCGTTATCTTCAATGATATGTAGGTTGTGTTCTTTGGCAAGCTCCATCAATGGCTCCATATGCACACACTGTCCGAACAGATGTACCGGCACAATGGCTTTGGTTTTGGGTGTAATGGCCTTTTTTACACTTTCAGGGTCAATATTAAAAGTATCGGGCAATACATCTACCAACACGGGAGTCAAACCCAGCAAAGCAATTACCTCTACTGTGGCTACAAAAGTAAAAGAGGTGGTGATGATTTCATCACCAGGTTTCAAATCAAGTGCCATCATGGCTACCTGCAGTGCATCTGTTCCATTGCCACATGGAATCACATGCTTAACGCCCAGGTAGTTTTCAAGATCTTCCTGGAATTTTTTTACTTCACTTCCGTTAATGAATTGTGTAGAGCGTATAACATCCAGTACCGAAGCATCAATTTCGTTCTGAATTTTTTCATATTGACTCTTCAGGTCAACCATCTGGATTTGTCTCATGTATAGGTATCTCTTTTGGATTAGTAGTTATGTTATATTTTTCTGAAAAAGCGCTACAAAGATAAAAATATTTGCTTTGTGGCTTAGCATTCAAATGACAGGCAAAGTCATTTTATTTAATTGTTATCTTTGCAATCGTAACAAAATTGAAGGTGATTTAGCGGGTTAGCCCTTTTTGTTGTGTTTTTTTATTTTGAGACAATTATTTTTATGCAAATAATATACAATATATTTGTTTTTGTTTATAGCAAAGCCCTCTGGTTGGCTTCATTTTTTAATACAAAGGCCAGGCAATGGGTAGAAGGCAGGCGGGGTTTGCTGGAAAAAATTGCTCTTGAACTGGACCATGAAGCCAGGCACATCTGGTTTCATTGTGCTTCTTCAGGTGAGTTTGAGCAAGGCCGGCCGGTAATCGAGAAGTTTAAAGCAGACAATCCTGATGCAAAAGTAGTTATTACTTTTTACTCACCCAGTGGGTTTGAAATGAGGAAAAATAGTCCCCTGGCAGACCACGTTTTTTATATGCCCATCGATACCCCTTCTCAGGCCCGAAAGTTTGTGGAGTATGTCAATCCCCAGCTGGCTGTTTTTGTGAAGTATGAATACTGGTTCAATCACTTGAATGCCCTCCATGAAAAGAAGATACCCGTAGTTTTTATTTCTGCCATATTTCGCAAAAACCAAATGTTTTTCAAATGGTGGGGTGGCTGGTTTAGAAAGCAACTAAAGAAAATTACCTACTTTTTTGTACAGGACAAATCTTCCCAGGGCTTGTTGTATGAAATTGATGTTCGAAATGTTGTGGTTAGTGGCGATACCCGGTTCGACAGGGTTTTTGAAATCAGCAAAAATCCTCCTTCATTCGGGAAGGTGGAAAAATTCATTCAGGGCTCGGTGATCTTTATGGGTGGCAGCACCTGGCCTGCCGACGATGAACTGATAGTTTCGTTGATAAACAAAGATACCAATGATATTAAATTCATCCTTGTGCCACACGAAATTCATGCCTCCTATATTGATAAACTTATGCAGCATATTGAAAAACCTGTGGTGAAGTATTCTTCTTTTGATGAGCAATCATTTATGGATGCCAGGGTTTTGATTGTTGACCAGATGGGGATGTTGTCAGGGCTCTACCAGTATGCATCAGTAGCTTATATTGGTGGCGGTTTTGGCAAAGGAATACATAATACGCTGGAAGCTGCTACCTTTGGTATGCCCGTAGTATTTGGCCCCAATTATAAAAAATTCGCTGAGGCGGTAGAGCTTGTTTCCTGTGGCGGCGCTTTCCCTGTTAAAAACAAAGCTGAACTTGAACAAACTTACGTAAAGCTTTTGGGCAATTATGAACTGTTAAAGCAAAGTTCTGATGTCGCCCTCCAATATGTAGACATGAAAAGAGGTGCCACCAAAACCATCATTGTTTTTCTCAATACACTGTTTAATCCAGGGTCTTTTAAATCACAAGCCATGGATATGCTGAATATGAATTAGTGGAAGATGTCTTTTCGTCCGGGCATGATACATGCAATGACGGGTAAACGAGTTTTTCATTTCCTGCTTTCTTTATGTAACTGCTCTTAACCTATCAAAATCTAAACTCCTAAACCTGAAAATTATGCTTTTTTTAATCAAAGTAATTGTTACTGCTTTCGCAGTAGTTATTGGAGCACACATTATGCCGGGAGTATCTGTAGATACTTTTCTCACGGCCATTGTAGTCGCCTTCGTACTGGGAATTCTCAATGCTATTCTGAAGCCAGTGCTGGTAATTTTAACCCTGCCTGTAACGGTACTTAGTCTTGGGTTGTTTTTGCTGGTCATAAACGCTTTTATCATTATGCTCACAGATTATTTCGTAACCGGGTTTTCTGTTTCCACCTTCTGGATTGCTATCCTGTTCAGTATTATTCTGTCGCTTATTTCCTGGTTGCTTTCGCTGCCGGTAAGGGGCCGCCAATCGCGGGGCAACCGGCACCTTGAGTAGATTCAGCATTGTTTTTTCGGTAATGAATGTTTTTTAAGTTCTTTATACCTGATACCATGAAACGTATATTGTTTTTTTTAGGATTTGCAGTTCTGTCCTATTCTGCATTACCTGCCACGGTCAGTTCCAGTCTGGAGAGTGTACGGGTGTTTTTATGGGGTGCTGAAATCAACCGCACTGCCACGGCGGAGGTGAAGCCGGGTATCCACGAAATTATTTTTACCGGCTTGCCCATGGATATTGACCCCAACAGTGTCCAGGTTAAAGGTTCGGGTCCCTTTACGATCCTTTCGGTAAGTCATCGCAACAATTTTCTTATATCTCCTCAGGTAAGCACTGAGCTGAAGATATTGAGAGATAGCCTGGAGTATTATACCCAACGCTTCAACAACAGGCAGGCTATGCTCAATGTGTACCTGGAGGAGGAGGCTTTGTTGCTTGCTAACAAAAGCATGGGAGGCGAAGCAGGTGTAAGGCCGGCGGAACTGAAGAATCTGGCCGATTTTTTCCGGTCAAGAATGACCGAGGTAAAAGAGCTTCAACTGAAAACCCGTATAGAAATCCAGCAGCTGCAGGATCGCCAGAACCGCCTAAGGCAGCAAATTGCCAGGTTGGGGTCTGAGCAGAATGTCAATGTGGGGGAGGTGGTAGTTACGGTGTCTGCTACACGCAGTGCAAGAGGGCAGTTTGAATTCTCATATATAACCCGAAGTGCCGGATGGAATGCCATGTATGATATCCGGGCTGAGGATACCCAAAAGCCCGTTGAAATGCTCATGAAAGCCTCAGTAAGACAAAATACCGGCGAAGACTGGGAGAATATCCGCCTGACCCTTTCTACCGCCAATCCACTGGACAGCAGAGTGGTCCCCTCACTGAGTACCTGGTTTCTGCGGTATGTGGAGCCTGTTGCACAGGCACCCTATGGTGCAGCCCAAAGAAGCCGGCTTAAAGAAACCTACATGATGGATTTTGAGTCCGCTCCTCTTTATATCATTGCAGATGATGAAATAGTCGAGGAAGCACTTGCAGGTTCCGTGGCGGGTATTACCATCGCTACCCAAACCCACACCACCCGTGAGTATTTCATCGATACCCCTTACAATATTATGTCGGGTGCTGATGATCAGATGATAGAAGTGCTCAGGGATGAGTTGCCTGCCCAGTTTACTTATTTTGCCGTACCCAGGGTTGAGCGGGATGCTTTTCTGGTAGCCCGTATCACAGGGTGGGAAGATTTTGTGATACTGCCCGGGAAAATGGGAGTATTCTTTGAAGACTCCTGGGTTGGAAGTACCTTCATCAATCCCGAACAAACTGCTGATACCCTTGAAGTTTCATTGGGTACTGATCGTAGTGTGGCTGTTGAGCGAAAAAGGTTGACGGAGTTTTCCCGCAAAGGTGTGCTGGGTCGTCGTACTACAGAAACTGTTGCCTGGGAGATTGTAATTAGAAATGGTAAAAACATCCCCGTCAGTATTGAAGTAAAGGACCAGATTCCCGTCTCAACAGATGGCGATATTCAGATAACCCTTGAGGAAAAATCAGGTGCAATCCATCAGGAATCTACAGGAATTCTGACATGGAGACTGGAGATAGCACCCGGGCAAACCGTCCGCAAGCCTTTCCGGTATTCGGTTCGCTATCCTTCTGATAAAAAAATAAGGCTGGAGTAATTCGTTATACTCCAGCCCAACTTTGGTTTTTTCTTTTATGTTGTGTTTTTTCAGGCCATAAGGTCCAGCAATGTTTCATAATCCTGTTGGGTAAGCTTGTGTACCACGCCATCCACTTTACTTACCACCATGGCATTTTTCAATCGCTCGCGGGTGTTGCCTTCTTCGATTTTGAGGTTGATATCTTTAAGCCTGACAGGACTTCCCAGAGCTTTGAAAATGTATTCGAGCTTATAAATAATATCATCAACTTCGCTGATTTCAAAAAGTGCCTTTCCCAGTTCCTGAATGCGCTCAGGAATCCGATCTTTTTGCAGTTTCATCCAGGCCGGGTAGGCAATGGATAATGATGCTCCGTGGGGGACATCGTACACCACCGAAAGGCTGTGACCGATGCCATGCACACCCCAGTCGCCCGACTTTTTACCGTTTGAGGTAAGGCCGTTTAGGGCACAGGTAGCGGCATACATAATCTTTGCCCGCAAATCATAGTTTTCCAGGTCTTCCAGCAAATCGGGCCCGTTTTTCATGGCCTCTTTGATGATGGCAATGATAAACCTGTCGGAAAGTGTAGCGTCGCCTTCTCCAAACCATGCCTCCAGCGAATGGGCTATCAGGTCTACAACTCCGTAAGCAGTGTAGTTTTTAGGAACACTAAAAGTATAGGAGGGATCCAGAAAGCTGTGCCTGGGGTACATATATTTGTTGCCAAATCCGATTTTTTGCTGCTTGCAATTGTTCTGCACTACGGCTACAGAATTCATTTCTGTACCGGTGGCCGCCAGGGTGAGCACTGCAATGAGGGGTGTGCTGTCTTTGGGTTTGTAATCGCCGGTAACAATGTCCCAGGCCGGTCCGTCATATTTCATGGCCAGGCTTATGGTCTTGGCACTGTCAATTACACTGCCTCCTCCAAGGGCAACAATAACATCTATCTTTTTTTCTTTACCCAATGCAGCAGCTTTGTCCACATCTTCCACAATGGGATTGGATTTTATTCCCGAATACTCGGTTATGGTAAGGCCCTCGTTTTGCAGCCTGGTAACTACCTGTTCGTAAGCTCCGCTGGCTTTTGCCGAGCCTTTGCCTGTTACAAGCAAAACCCGTTTGCCAAATTCTGCGGTTACTTTTCCGATTTTATCCGTAACTCCATCACCAAAGTGAAGTTTAACCGGATTATACCATACAAAATTTTCCATAGTTCTTTTTTTACAAAATTACATTATT
>RECE01000370.1 GCA_007694165.1 Bacteroidota bacterium | reverse complement strand
GTGCCGGTAGTCGCTGACGCGGTTTTCAAAGGCTTTTCAGGCTTTGACCATGATCTGGCTTACGAGGCTATGATCACTTCATCACTGATTGATGAAGACGGTTTGAAATACGTTAGAGAAAAAGGTTTTATCCCCGCCGACCTGGAGCAGGAGTCAGTCTCCAAGGCGCTTGAATATGCCCTTGCCGACTGGGCCATTGCGGAGTTTGCAAAAATGCGCGGAGACTCGGCCAATGCCGCTTATTATCAAGAAAGAGCGCAGGCTTACCAGATTTATTTTGACCCCGAATCCCGATTCATGCGTCCCGTATTGCAGGATGGCAGTTTCAGAGAACCCTTCAACCCCTTCGAATCTATTCATGAAGGCTATGCCTGGACTGATTTCACCGAAGGAAACAGTTGGCAGTATACTTTCCTGGTTCCCCACGATGTAAGAGGACTTGCTGATTTGATGGGGGGCGATGAGGCCTTTGAGGCCAAGCTAGACAGTTTGTTTTTTGTTACCGGTGATCTGGGTGAGTTTGCATCTCCTGATATTTCAGGACTTGTGGGGCAGTATGCCCAGGGCAATGAACCCAGCCACCACGCAGCGTATATGTTTAATTACGTTGGAGCTCAGCATAAAACCGCCCGCAAGGTAAGGTTTATCATGGATGAATGGTACACCGATTTGCCCGATGGCTTGCCCGGCAACGAAGACTGCGGACAAATGTCGGCCTGGTATATTTTCTCTTCCCTGGGATTTTATCCGGTAAATTCTGCCAATTCTGTATTTGCCATTGGTTCCCCTGTGGCACATAAGGCCAGCATACATCTGCCCGATGATAAAAAGTTCTCCATTGTTGCACACAACAACAGCAAGGAAAATATATACGTGCAGAAGCTTCGCCTGAATGGAAAGGACCTTATGAGATCATGGATTACCTACCCGGAAATTATGCAAGGAGGAAAGCTGGAATTCTTTATGGGCAGCGAACCCAATTATGAATTCGGCAGGACACGTGAAAACAGACCGCCGGAAGTGTTGGTGCAGTAGTTTTTACCCGGAAGCTTCGGAACTGGAAACTTCCCGGAGGGAATTTCCAGCTTCCGATAGAATGAACTAATCAGGAAGCTTCCACTTGCTTCGCAAGCTGGAAGTTCCTGATACGGAAACTGCCCAAATGGAATTCGTGGTTCTCATGGGATGTGAAAATTATTTATATATTTGTGTCCTTATTTTTTACCCCAAAATTTATGAAAAAGGCCACCCTCAGGTTAGTGCTAACCCTGCTTTCAGTAATGATCTGCGGGGTTTTGTTTTCCCAATCCAACTTTTTGCCCGCATATGTGATTGACAGCAAGGGTGATACTCTTCATGGTTATATTGATTACAGAAACTGGGCAGCCAATCCATCCCGCATATCATTTAGGGAAGATACAGAATCACCGGCAAGATTCCTTACACCCTTTGATGTGAAAGAATTTGGTGTAGATACTGAGATTTATACCGGGGCAATTGTTGACGTTGAAATGAGTCCGGTGGTCCCCAATAAAATAGGCGATGACGCTTCCTTTATCATTATCAGGGACACTTTGTTTCTGCAAGCCATTTTTCGTGGGAGTATGGGTTTGTATTACCATCGGAATTCAGATGATATTGTAAATATTTACATGAAAGAGAACGGTGAGTATAACCTGCTGAGGTATAAAAAGTACTATGCTTACGACAATCGTGGGCAGTTGGGAGCCTCCAGGCGTTTGCTGGCCGAAAACAAACCCTACATCGGTCAGTTGAAACTGGCAATGAGTGATTGTGAAAGCATTCACTCCCGAATAGAGTCTACTGCTTATGAACTGAAGCAGATGACACGTCTGTTCCGTTATTATTACGACTGTGTGGACTCGGAAGTAGATTTTGAAAGAGAAAGGGAGAGGGGAAATGTGCAATTTGGTATATTCCTGGGAGGTTCTTCCAGCACAATGAAATTTGACGGTGAACCTACGTTTAATTACCTGACGGAGGCTTCATTCGGACCTTCTAATACTATTACGGCGGGCGTTTCTCTCAATCTGTTCTTTCCACGAAACTTCGCAAGGTTCAGTCTTGCCAATGAAGTTCAGTTCACACATTACCGGATGACGGGCGAGTATACGGATGTGAGAAATCCGGGATTGTATTACCACCATTTTTCTGAGCTGGCTTATTCTTATCTGAAACTTAATAATTTGCTGAGATACAAAGTTCTCATCCGGCCACTTGAAATATACATCAATGCAGGGATTACAAATGGCTTGGTCGTAAACGAAACCAATACCCGCAGGGTGGATGAGTATATTTATGGAATAGAGCACACCAAAGAATATAAAGCTATTGATGATCCCAATAAACATGAATTAGGAGTAATGGGAGGTGCAGGCCTTGCATATAACCGTTTATCCCTTGAAGTCAGATATGAGAACGGATCAGGTATTGCGGAATATGCGGGACTAAAGTCTTCTACGCAAAGAATATATTTTTTGCTCGGGTTTTTTTATTAATTAAATTACCCGGAAGCTTCCAGTTGCTTCGCAAGCTGGAAGTTCCTGAACCGGAAACCTCCCAAATGGAAAATTTCCGGGTTTCGTGTGCAATATTACTCTTCCCACACCAGCCATGCACTCACCAGCCAGTGGTTCAGATAGGGATCTATGGCTTCCTGGGCTTCGGGGATGCTGAAGGTGAAGGTGTTGGGGCCGGCATTCCAGTGTTTGAGTTCCACCACTTCAGGTAGTACAATGCTTCCCGGGCACCAGTTGGAACGGGACAAATCGCTGGAAGCAAGGCGTTCCTCTATTACTTTGTGCTGATAACTGCGGGTTACGGGATCAATATAATAGGCTGTATCCTTGCGCAGCCATACACCCGAGCTGGGATTGAAGCGTCTGAAAGAAGCACAATCGTCGCGCCATGGGATAAATCGCAAGACTTCTGCCCCGTTTACTTTAACAATATTTTCCCGTTGAACAAATTCGTCACCTCCTGCATGACCTCCATGGCCGGTGGTAGTATAATACAATTTCACGTTCCTGGCATTTTGCGGAATATCTGCCTGAATCTCAATGTCCTTTCTGGCAAATACATCCACATGGCCCTGTCCGCCAATATAGTAAACCGTATTTAGCAGTGGCAGAACTTCCGTTGGTGTTTTACGGGCGCAGGGCCAGGGACTTTCTTCAATGATGAGCTCGGCAGAAAATATGTACCCCTCATTGGTCCAGGTATCAGCCCAGATTCCTATCCAGAACTCCCCTTCCAGCAGCGACATGCGGTCGGTAATATCCTGCTCCCAGGTTACCTGCTCTTCCCAATGGGGGATATAGACCGGGCGACGGTTGCGGGTTCTTTCACTGACAGCTCCAAAGGGTGTCATAAAGCGCATCAACTCCATGGTAGGTACAAAATTTTCGCCGGCAACAATGCCTTTAAATCCTTCCACCGAATCATCAGCTTCGGGAAACTCATTATCGCCTGTGAAAATCGTGAGGATGTTTTTCTCCTGTCCCGCAGGAATCACAAAGCATGAACCGGATTTGTCCCAGGGATCTCCTGCGGAGGAAAAGGTGATTTTCAAGGTGGCTTTTACTTCTCTTTCATACACCGGTAAACTAAGCTTTCTAAGTAGTATCCTTCCGTCGGCGATCCTTACTAAATCGTTTGAGTTAAGATCAACAGGACCCTGATACATTTCAGGATTGAAATGCAAGGGTTCATTTTCAAAGATAACAATATGGCGGCTTCCTTGCTCTTTGACTTTGCTGGAACACGCTCCTGTCAGAAGTGAGAACACAATAAGAATGGTGAAAAACGGTGTTTTTTTCATGATAGATGTTGATTAGTAAATGCAGGATAAACCAGGTCCCTGAAGTTGATGTTTGGTTTCTATTTGCTTGAAAAATGTCGATGGACTTGTATGTCCAATAATTTCTGATGGTTATAATCCCGTGATATAAGTTTAGATTGTTAAAAGTTTTGTTTTTATCCTTCGATAGATGGCTGTTTTGCACAATAAAAAAGTACTTTTATCTTTATCCTTGAATACAAAAGTAAAATTATTTTTCAGGATTTTACTAAATCGTTTTAGATAATTTTTATATTTGCACTAACAATTGAAACATGACAAAGAAAACCTCATTAGCTGACATTGCAAAAAGTCTGGGTGTTTCCAAGACACTGGTATCCCTTGTGGTAAATAACAAGGCAGATGCGCATGGCATCAATGCCGAGACGCAGCGCAAAGTGCGGGAGAAAATCGAAGAAATGGATTACCAACCCAACGTACTTGCCCGGGGTTTTCGTATGGGTAAGACCAATACAATAGGGCTGATAGTTTCCGATATTTCCAACCGTTTTTATTCGCGCATTGCCCGTAATATTGAGGACTATGCCTGGAAGAGAGGATACAGTGTAGTGATTTGCAGCACCGATGAATTGATCGACAAGGAAAAGGAGCAAATCCGGCTGTTGCGCGATCGCAAGATTGATGGTCTTATTGTTTCCTCTTCCCAGGAAAATGCTTCTTTTTTTAACAAGCTTGTAGATGCAGACCTGCCTCATGTGCTTATTGACAGAACATTCGACGGGATGAAATCGACCAATGTATCGGTTGATAATTTTGGCGGAGCAAGGATGGCAGCGCGGCATCTTATTACCCAGGGTATAAAAAAAATCGCGATGATCTCCATTACCCCTGAGCATATTTCTACCATCAGCGACAGGGTGAAAGGATTTGAGTCGGCATTGGCAGAAGCCGGAATCACCATACCAAAGGAGTGGCATATCAAAGCTCCCTTCGACAAGATTGAGCAGGCTATCAAAGAAAAGCTGCAGGGTTTTTATCAGTCGGGACAAATGCCGGAAGCCATTTTTACCCTCAACAACAATCTTACCTCAACCTGCCTGCAGTATCTGAGAAAATTATCGGTGAAAGTTCCTGATGAAATTGCACTCATTGGTTTCGATGACGTTTTGTATTTTGGGTTTACTCAACCTTCCATTTCTGCCATCGAACAGCCCATTGATCGCATTAGCGAAAAAGCATTTGAATTGCTGTTAAAACAAATAGATAAAGAAACGATCCCATTACACGAGCGTTCGGTTTACCTGCCGGTTGATATTATTATACGTGAATCATCAGTAAAGCCTGTTGTTTCAACAAGCTGATGAGCGTTTTGATGCCTGAAACCTGCAGTGACCCGGTTAAATAAAACTTTGTTCCATTTATAAAAAAAAGTTATGTCGAGAAACAAAACCTTCCCCATTTTTTTAGCTTTCCTGGCCATGGGCTTTGGAGACGTTGTAGGTCCACTGGTGTCACTGGTAAAGGACTCGTTTGAGGTATCCAATTTTGTGGCATCACTCATGACCACCAGCGGGTTTATCATGTTTGGTGTTTTGTCGGTTCCCATGGGTATATTTCAGGACAAGAAGGGTAAGAAGTTTATTCTTTCCGTGGGTTTGTTGATAGCATTTTTTGGGTTGCTTATTCCCATATTCTTTGGGATGTATGGGCCTGAAAGGGTTATGATAGCCGGGGATCACACCAAACTTTATGCGCTGTTTGTATCCATTTTCATGCTGGGTGCCGGGGCTACCACATTGCAAGTGGCAGGTAATCCTATTATGCGCGATGTATCAGCCGAAGGGAGATACTCCAGCAATCTTTCCATGGGACAGGCTGTGAAAGCGGTAGGTTCATCACTTGGTTTCCTGGTGCCACCCGCTGTAGCTGTATGGTTTGGACTTGACTGGACCATTTTGTTTCCTATGTTTGCCATACTTATTTTCATTACCCTGTTGTGGGTGAATACAATGAAAATTCAGGAAAAAAAGTCTGCTGATGTAAAACCGGCCACTTTTGGTTCCAGTCTTAAACTGTTGTCTGATCCTTTCGTATTCTTAATGGTGCTGGGGATTTTTCTTTATGTGGGTGCAGAAGTTTCGATGAGTGCACAGATTCCCATTCTCATGGACAAGGTTTACGATTTTAAGGAGTTTGGGCTTTGGCTGGCCTGGGGCTTGTTTTTCCTGCCCATATTTCTTGGTCGAATTGCAGGGGCATTTCTGTTGCGTCACTTTAAAGCCAGTAAGTTCCTGATTGTAAGTGTTTCATTGTCGGTGCTGGGAATGCTGCTGTTGTTTTTTGGAAGCCAGTTTTTTGCCTTCGCCGGCATTGTGCTGATAGGGCTGGGATTCTCCAATATTTTCCCCCTTATTTTCTCCATCACAGTGGATGCAATGCCCGAGCGCACCAATGAATTGTCAGGACTGATGGTAACCGCCATCGTAGGCGGAGCAATCATTCCTCCCATTACCGGAGCAGTTGCTGATATCAACGTGTTGCTTGGATTCCTGGTGCCTGCAATCTGTATACTTTATATCCTTATACTTGCTATCGGTTCCCTGAAAAAATGATGCATTCGCAAAAAAAAGAAATTTATATAAAGAGAACTTGAATGATAGATGGAAGATCAACCAGGAGCCCAATAGCGAGGTTGGTTTTCCGAAAAAGGTAACGCAAATGGAAATACTTAGAAGTGATCATATTATCATGACCCTGGATGCAGGGGGAACCAATTTTGTTTTTTCTGCAATTAAACAGGCTGAAGAGGTTGTAAAACCTATCGTTTTGCCTGCCTACGGGCACGATCTGGACAAATGCCTCAGGAATATTATTAAAGGGTTTGAAGCTTTGTTGGGGGAGTTGAAAGAGAAGCCTGCTGCTATCTCATTTGCTTTTCCCGGACCGGCCGATTATGCCCGTGGCATTATTGGTGATTTGGGCAATCTGCCTGGCTTCAGGGGAGGGGTTGCACTGGGACCCATGCTTGAGGAGCATTTCAAGATGCCCGTCTTTATTAATAATGACGGGGACCTGTTTGCTTATGGTGAGGCTATTTATGGCCTGCTTCCGCAGGTAAATAAACAACTTAAAGAAGCCGGAAGCGAAAAGCAGTTTGAAAACCTGGTAGGGCTCACTTTGGGTACCGGCTTTGGCGGTGGACTGGTCCGCAACAATGAACTTTTCATGGGCGATAACGGAGCAGCTGCCGAAGTGTGGTTGCTGAGAAATCCCTTTGATGGAAATACTTTTGCCGAAGAAAGTATCAGCGCACGATCGATTACCGGGCAATACCAGCTTCTGGCTGGTGTGGCTGATAAAAACCTTACTCCACTCGATGTTTATTGTATTGCCACCGGAAACAAAGAAGGAAACACAGCAGCCGCAAAAGAATCTTTCAAACTTTTTGGGCGTGCCCTGGGAATGGCTCTTGCAGAAATTGTGACCTTTGTTGATGGACTGGTGGTTATAGGAGGGGGACTTGCCAATGCCAGAGATTTGTTTTTTCCCTCCATGCTTGAAGAGATGAATGGATATTTTCATTCCTCCAACGCTGAGAAAGTGAAAAAGCTGGTGATGAAGGTATATGACCTCCACGATGATGAGGCTTTCGGGAAGTTTGCTTCAGGGGAGTCAAGAACCATCAAAGTACCCTACTCTTCGCAGGAGATACAATATGATCCGGAAAAACGCATCGGGGTGGGTGTATCGCAGCTGGGTGCAAGCAAGGCGATTTCATTGGGAGCCTGTGCTTTTGCATTGAATAAGCTGGGGCTTTGATTTTTCCTGCTGTAATGATGAATACAAATCTGCTTAACTTTCACCTTTAGGTTGCCAGACACTGGCGATTGAGCTTTGGACAAGCAATAGGAGTAAAAACAAAGGGTTGGACCTGAATTGGTACAACCCTTTGTTTTTTATGATATGTTGATTTATCCTTATCTGGCTGCCATGATATCCAGCTTGAGGTTGAAGTTGTCGTGAATAAGATTGTCTCCGAGGTTTTCGAAGAATCTGCCACTTCCAAATCTAACATCCCACTGGGTGCGGTCAAGGTCAAAATCTGCTTTGGCTGTCAGCATATCATCGTGCACATGCACATGAGCAGGGAATGAAACACCATGGGTGATTCCCTTGATGGTAAGGTTTCCTCTGATGGTATAGTTGGGTTCTCCTTCGGCAACTTCTTCATGTTTTACCAGCTGAGCCATTTCAAAAGTAGCTTCAGGGTAGGTGGCAACAGAGAAAAAGTCATCTGATTCCAGGTGGCCTCTCAGTCTTGCATTGGTCTCGGGGTTTTCAATATCCAATACCGTTATCTGCTGCATATCGATGATAATATTACCACCCACAATCTGGTCGTCTACCAGGTAAAGCTCTCCTGATCTCAATCCAATGGTGCCATCATGTCTTCCTCCTACCTTGGTACCTTCCCAGGCCACGGTACTGCGGTTGAGATCAATTTGTTTTACCAAAGCATTTTCGGGTCTTTCACCTGGCTCAAGTCTTTCAGATATTTCAGCAGCTTTTTCACTTGGGCCGCCACAGGCCGCCATTACAAAGGCGCCAACAAGCATCAGGGCAAATAATTTTAGTTTCTTCATCGCTTTTCCTTTTTTCGTTAATGTAATTGTTGATTGCAAGTATTTATTTATACAAAGAATAAAATCATAGTTTTAGCCTTGTATTCCAACACACAACAACAGCATAAAAGGAAAATTGTTCAATAAGTTACAGAAGTTGTTAAACGGATCTGGCTTACGCTCAGTATTTGTATTTTGTTTTCCAGAGGTTTTTCATCCGTTCACGCATTTCCCTTTCACGGGCATTGTTGCCCGGGTCATACAGCACAGAACCGGATATTTTTTCGGGCAGAAATTCCTGGAAAGCAAAATTGCCCGGGAAATCATGGGAATATTTGTATTGATCACCGTAGCCGATTTCCTTCATCAACTTCGTGGGGGCGTTGCGCAGGTGCAGCGGAACAGGAAGGTCTCCGGTTTTTCTTACCATTTCCTGGGCTTTGCCGATGGCCAGGTAGGCAGCATTGCTTTTGGGCGAACAGGCCAGGTAGGTGGCCACCTGGCTGAGGATGATACGGCTTTCGGGCATTCCGATTAGGGTTACAGCACTGAATGCCTGGGTAGCCAGCAACAGCGCGTTGGGATTGGCATTGCCGATGTCTTCCGAAGCCAGAATGACCAGACGCCGGGCTATGAATTTAGGATCCTCGCCCCCTTCGATCATGCGGGCCAGGTAATACACCGCTGCGTTGGGATCGCTGCCTCTTACCGATTTGATAAAGGCAGAAATCACGTCATAGTGCATTTCTCCTGCCTTGTCGTAAATGGCGAGGTTTTGCTGAATGATCGAAAGAACTTTTTTGTCGGTAATTTCTACTTTATCTGCCGCTTCGCTGTTGAAAACCAGTTCGAAAGCATTGAGCAGTTTGCGGGCATCACCGCCGCTGATGCGCAATAAGGCCGTGTTTTCTTTCAAATCAATTTCTTTTCCGCTTTTCTCTTCCATATGCAGTTTGGCTCTCTGGAGAAGTTTGAGCAGATCCTCTTTGTCGAGGTCTTTCAGGATATACACCTGGCAGCGGGAGAGAAGGGGAGAGATAACCTCAAAGGAGGGGTTCTCGGTGGTGGCGCCGATAAGGGTAATGATCCCCTTTTCCACAGCTCCCAACAGTGAATCTTGCTGCGATTTGCTAAAGCGGTGTATTTCATCAATAAACAATACCGATTCACCACCTGCTTTTGTCGCTTGTTCAATCACTGCCCTGATATCTTTAACACCGGAGTTGATGGCACTCAGAGTGAAAAACATGCTGTCCAGCTGCCTCGATATCAAAAACGCCAGGGTGGTTTTGCCCACTCCCGGGGGACCCCACAAAATCATAGAGGGGATATTTCCGCTTTCAATGCTTTTTCTCAAAACTGCATTTTCACCTACCAGGTGCTCCTGACCCAGGTATTCATCAAGGTTTTGAGGACGAAGGGTTTCTGCTAAAGGTTTGGACACTTTTCTGTTGTTTTATTATTACAATTATGTGTTGCCCCGGTGCAGTGGGTTGTCCGGGGGTGCGGGTATTTTATCTGTCAGCAGCTTCAAAGGTAATAAAGAAATGCTTTTTCTAGTGTGTGTTCCGCGCATCAATTTTTCTATTCAGTAGTGTCCGGTAAAATGGAAATATCAATATTTTTACATTTTAGATTTAGCTTCGCTGCTACTTCGTGGTCTCTCTACGTTAACAATGACAGATTATGCATTTTGCTGATAATGTGCTATTTAATCATTGTATTTTGAGGATGTTTTTTTTTATTAAATACTTCCCCGGTGCGCCGGAAACATAATTAGTTCTTTGAAAAATGATTGTTTTCCGGCGC
>RECE01000360.1 GCA_007694165.1 Bacteroidota bacterium | reverse complement strand
AGCAGCATTTTGTCAGGAAGATTTCATCATTGTAAGACAAACCCTGGCCCTGGCAATGGCATCTTCAATATTTACACATACATTTTCAGGACCTATACGGTCAATGATTTCATTCTTTTTCAGGGTAAGGTAAGGTTTTGGAGGAATGCCACACAGAATTATATGAATATGGCTGTTGCGGCATCTTACCAGGAAGCTGTCGAAGTTTTTCAATCCGGTGGAGTCGATAAAGGGGACACGACTCATGCGTAAAATCCTGATTCTGGGTTTTTGGTGCAGTTCTTTTTCCACCTGCTCAAACCGGTTAGCGATACCAAAAAAGAATGGACCCTTGATTTGAAATACTTGTACCCCTTTGGGTATATCCAGTACTTCATCATGGGTATCCTCCTGCATGTAAGTTTTCTCGTCTTCCACTTCTGTATTGATTACCTGTATCCCTGAAGTCTCCGAAACCCTTTTTACAAAAAGAAACGCTGCCAGCACCAGTCCGAACTGGATAGCAACACTGATGTCCAGAAACACGGTAAGGAGGAATGTTACCAGCAAAACGGTAATGTCACTTTTGGTGTGTTTAAATATGCCCTTAAAGGATCTCCATTCACTCATGTTGTATGCCACTACGAACAGGATACCTGCCAGGGTGGATAAGGGGATGAGTTTGGCCATTTTGCCCAAAAACAGCAGTACCATCAAAATAAACAGTGAATGAATGATTCCGGAAATGGGTGTCCTCCCTCCGTTTCTAACATTGGTCATTGTGCGGGCTACTGCACCACAGGCCGGAATAGCTCCAAAAAGGGGGGCAAGCATATTGGCAATGCCGTGAGCCATCAACTCTGTGTCCGGACGGCTGCGGCGTCCTGTAGCGCCATCTGACACCATCATCGACATGAGGGATTCAATAGATCCCAGCATGGCAATGGTAAATGCCGGAACTATAAGAAGCCGGAAAGTATCAAAATCTATCCAGGGCATGGAGGGCTTGGGAATGGTTGCGGATAATTCACCAAATGCGCTTCCGATAGTTTCTACCGGGAGGTTGAAAAAACCTGTAAGGGCTGTGGTCAATACAATAGCAATCAGAGTGCCTGGTATCTTTCTGTTTAGCTTACTCCAGTAAACCGAAACCCCAATCGTTAGCAATCCTAATCCTACCGCGTATAAGTTGGATGTATGAAAGTTTGAAAAATAGTAAACCAGTTTGTCTGCAAAATCTGCCGGGAGGACACCCCCCGTCATACCAAAGAAGTGCTTTACCTGGGTAGAGAAAATTATCACCGCAATACCACTGGTAAAACCAATGGTAATGGGGTAGGGCATAAACTGGATTATTTTCCCCAACTTTAGCAGACCCATCCCCAGCATCATCACCCCTGCCATAAAGGTTGCCAGCAGCAACCCTTCCAGCCCAAACTGTTCTACAATGCCGTACAGCACAACAATGAATGCACCTGTAGGTCCGGCAATCTGTACACGGCTACCTCCAAAAAAAGATATCAGAAAACCCCCGATAGCAGCAGTAAGCAATCCTCTTTCCGGAGCCACCCCCGAAGCGATGGCAAAAGCTATTGACAATGGCAGGGCAACTATTCCCACAATAATGCCTGAACTAAGATCGGCCAGAAAGGTCTGGCGATCATAATTCCTGATGGTATCAAAAAGTTTAGGTTTAAAGTTGATCTTTTTTATTATCATTGAGCAATTCAATCAGTTTTTTTGTCAGAGTTTTTCTCGAATATCTGTTAATTTCGTGGGTGTTGGGGTTATGGTCTTTGTTTTTATTTATGGTTTGATTGATATGAGCAGCGATGGACCGGGAATCATGATAGTTGAACATAACTCCTGCCCGGGTTTCTGTCAATATTTTTGCTGCGTCTCCATGCGTAGGGCCTATACCAAGTATGGGCCGATGGGAGGCCAGGTATTCGAAAAGCTTTCCGGTAAGAATTCCTTCGTTCTGCTCAATCTGTGGTATTACCAATAGCAGCATGTCGGATTGTTTCATGTATACTATGGCCTCGGCATGACTCACATGGCTGGTAAAAGTAACTTCCTGGCTGAATTGACCGGTAAGCTCATTTTTCCATTTGGGGCAAATGCTCCCTACAAAATGCAATTTCAGCTTTTTCCCGTTGTGTGTTTTTATCTCTTTTACCGCATTGATAAAGCCGGTAAGATTGTAATCCTCGTTAAGGGTTCCGGTATAAGTAATTGTAAAGAACTGTTTGTCAGGTGAAGCAGGCTCACCTGCAAAATCATCTTCATCAAAACCATTATGTATAACTACAGGAGGCTGTTTTTGAGGATCTTCTATTTTTCCTGCAAAGAGTTTTCTTATGGGTTCGCTTACCGTGATTACCAGATCCGCATTGTTCAGAACAAGCTTTTCCAGTTTGAGATCCTTTCTTTTTGCCATAGCAAGGTGCAGCATCTTCTTGTAGTAAAAGATGTCGGTCCAGGGATCACGCAAATCGGCAATCCACCTGATATGTGGAAATCGCTTCTTCAACTCAAGGCCTGCCAGTTGTGTAGAGTGGGGGGGGCTCGTAGTAATAAGAATCCTGATGTTGTACTGATGGATTAGCTTTGATGCCTGTGCAATGGCAAATGGATTCCACCCTTTCCTTGCATCGGGGATAAAAAGATTTCCCCGGATAAATCTTGACAGTTTGGAGATTAGCCCGTTGTTTTCTTCATTCGTAAATCCTGAATAAGGAACTTGTTTTTTCCTCAGGAGTTTTTTATACAAAGCATAGGGTTCGCGGGTGTCAGTGTGGTAAACCGTTATCTCTTTCAGCAGCTCTTTTTCCATTTCCCAGTCAGTCAAAGGGTAGGTTGCCTGTTGAGGGTCTACGGTAATTACAACAGGCTCGTAGCCCATGGCTGGCAGGTGTTTGGCAAACTTCAGCCATCGCTGCACACCGGGCCCTCCGCTGGGTGGCCAGTAATATGTAAGAATAAGCACCTTTTCCATCTTCTGTACCCCCCTGGTGTTCTTTTATTCTGTTACCCTTGCACAGATAACAGGCCCCTTATGGGATATGATTATTATCTGACATTTTCCGGTTCAGTGGTTTTATCCTTTCTTTTTTTCCATTGAAAAGCCACAAAGCCTAACATGGAAAGAACAAGTAAAGCACTAAAGACAAAGGCGATTTTTTCACCTGTATAGTAGGAGCGTGGTTCAAACCTGAACTCGATAATACTTTCCCCTGCTGGCACTACCATTGCTCTCAAAATGTAATTGGCTCTGAAGTGCTCTGCTTCTTCACCATTTACAAATACTTTCCATCCATGGGGATAGTAAATTTCTGAAAACAGCACAATTCCGGGTTTGGCAGCGACTGACTCGTAGCGCAATTCGTTGGGTTGGTAATGCACCAGTTCAATCCTGTTCTGGTTGTCGGGCGGTGTGAGGCTGATGGTTACTTTGTCTTCAAACCTTCGGTCGATAAGAGCCGTGTATGCCGGGTCTATATCGTACAATGCTTCTATTTCCTCATCAGCATTTTCAACCCATTGTATTTCACTTACAAACCATGCATGGCCAAGAGCATCTTCATTGAAGCTTACTGCCGGTTGGCGGTTCTGGTCTGGTACGATGAGATACCGGGTGTTAAGCATATTGAGCACCTCCATGTTGCCCTGGGTGATATGATAGTCAATCAATTCCTGGTAACGTTGCAATTTGGCTCCGTGATATCCCCCTATGGAATGATGAAACCAGCTGGTGGATGCATCATTGAAGCTGCTCAAGGTTACATTGTAAACCCTGAATGGAGTGTCAGTATCCTGCAGAATCTGCAGGTTGGCCCTGGTAGGTTGGTAGGGATTCTCCACCTGTCTTTTGGATACAAAGTTGCTATCGTCGAAATACCTGCGGTTAACAGGCCACATGTCCAGTACTATCAGTCCGGCAATAAGGACAATAAACAATGGCTTTTTAATCTTATCAAGGGCAAACAGCAATACGATGATTCCTGCAGACAATGCGAACAGCGCACTTCTCATTGCGTCAGCTCTGAAGATGGCCACCCTGGCGCTTTCAAGGTTGTACTGTATTTGTCTTATCATTTCTGCCTGTCCCTGCTCCTGCATCATCCAGTCTTTGAACATTGCGCTTTCTTCCTGGCTGAAAAAGGAGAAAAACAGCCGTGGCCCCATATAGAAAAACAGAGCAATTCCTGCCGTAAGAGAAAGTGCTGTTAGAAATGCCGGGTGTTTCAGGTTGATTTTCACATTGCCCTGGTACAATTGGTGCAGCCCAAGAAATGCAAGGGCTGGAATTACCAGCTCGGCTACCACCAGGGTCATAGAAACTGCCCTGAATTTATTGTATCCCGGAATATAGTCAATGAAGAATTCGGTAAAAGGCATAAAGTTTTTGCCCCATGATAACATGATAGCCAGTATTGCGGCAGTCAGCAATCCCCATTTCAGGGGGCCTTTTAAAAAGAACAATGACAGAAAAAAGAGGAAAAGCACTACTGCACCAACATATACAGGGCCCGAAGTAAAAGGCTGGTCACCCCAGTATTGGTTTCCCTGTCCCACGTTGCGACGAGCCGCCGGTTCTACAGCGCTCATGGCACGCCGGTTCTCGCTGATGCTGCCGGTGGCGCCCCCTTTGGCATTGGGTATTAGCAAACTGAAAGTTTCCGATACACCGTAGCTCCAGTTGGTAATGTAGTCTTTGCTCAGCCCGCTGGCATGCTCTTCTTCTCCTATAGTAAGTTCGCTGCCTCCACGCATGGTTTCAGAGGCATATACCCAGGTGCTCCAGAAGTTGCCGATGTTTACGCCAATAGCAAAGATTGCTGCAATTACCAATACCCCCGCTGCTTTAAGAAAATTCAGATGCTTGCCCTGGCGAATCTGGTGTATCAGTTCGAAGATTCCATAAAACATGACAATGATAAGCAGGTAATAGGTAATTTGCAGGTGGTTGGAAAATAGCTGCAGGGCAAGAAACAAGGCAAACAATATCCCCCCGGAAAAGTAATTTCCCCTGAAGGTATAAATGATAGATGCCAGAACCGGCGCCATGTAAGCAATGGCAAGTGCCTTGGAATTGTGCCCGGCATCAATTATGATAAAATGATAGGAGGAAAACGCGAAGCCCAAAGCCCCCAAAAAGGCGATCCATACGTTTACTTTGAGCATGAGCATAAAGAAAAAGAATCCTGCAAAATAGAGGAAAATCATATCTGCCGGACGGGGAAGGCCCAGGGTGAAAACCTTGTGAAAGAAGTTGGAAATGTTGTTGGCATAGTATACCGAAATCTGGAAGGCAGGCATCCCACCAAACATGGAGTTGGTCCACAGAGCTTCTTCTCCGGTTTCTGTGCGGAAATCCTTGATTTCCTTTGCCATCCCTTCAAATTTTACAATATCGGATTGCATTAATCTTTTGCCCTGCAAAACAGGATGTACATAAGCAACACTTAAGATCAGAAATATAAGAACTGAGCCAACGTAGGGCAGTAATTTATTCCAGTCGGGCTTTTGCATATTGTTATAAAGTTATGGGTTTGGATTGTTCAGAAATGATTTGTTTGTTCTCTTTTTGCTGATTCAAAGAAGGATTTATTTTTTCTTCTTTTTCGGGTCGTCTTCTTTCAACTCTTCAAAATCTACATATTCACCTATTTGATCCGTTGGTTTTCCGGGTTTGGATGAGCCTTCCTTTTGGCTGAATTTTACACCCTGTTTTTTCTTTTCTTCCTGGTCAGGAGGACGCATGTGGGGGTTTTGTTCGTAAAACCTTTTCTTTTGTTTGTTGATAAACCATCTTACCAGCAAAGGAAAAATATACATGGTAAAAAAACGAAAAACCAGGTAAATAAGCAAAAAAGTTGCTATAATTCTGATAAGGGTCATGTGAAATGTTTTAATGCGTGATACTTCAAAGCCTTTTCCCATTGGGTGAAAAAAGCCAATAGCCGGAGAAAAACCTGTTGTTTTTTCAAAGGCAAAGCAAAAGTAAGAAAAAACAATGATTTTAGGGATGAAACTTGCATGAGCACTGTGCACTCAAAAGAGAATGGATAAAGTTATTCATGCAAGTTCCATCAGACCAACCGAACCCGCTTTGCGGGAGAGCTCAGCGAAGCTAATTACTTAAATAAATTATTTTCTGACAACAGATGGGCCAAACAAGAAAGGCTGTTTCAACGGGAATTGAAACAGCCTGTGTAAACCAAAAGCTAATGATTAACTTCTACTTATGAGTTTTTTCGCTGGAAACGGAAAGTCTTTTTCTGCCTTTTGCTCTTCTGGCAGCTAAAACTTTACGGCCGTTGGCTGTTTCCATTCTTTTTCTGAAACCATGCTTGTTTTTTCTACGTCTTACTGATGGTTGAAATGTCCTTTTCATTGCTAACTATATTTTGCTGTGAGTACTTTTCCGCTTTTATTTGGTCGCTGCAAGCAATCTTAACAGCTTTATTCTCTGATTATAATAACTTACTTGTAATAGCCCGGAATTTGGGACTGCAAAGATAGATAATACTTTTTTAATCCCAAACCCTTTTTGTGTTTTTTTTTATCTCTTGCTTAATTTGCCATAACAGGCAGGCCTTTACCCTTGCTCACCGAAAAAAGCTTCCGATTTAAGGTTGTAAAATTTCCCCCTGAGCAAATCTGCCGTGAGGCAGGAGTGAACAGGTATAATCCCAGCCAGGTCGCCGGGTTCAAATTCATTCCAGAAATCATCCGGGCAATGAAAGATTCCGTGCTCCTGCGACAGACGATTAAGGTAAATGGGTTGACTGAATCTTTCCCATCCTTTTTCGGTCAGCTTTACTATTTCGCCAAATACATGTCCGGTATCGGAAATTTCAACAGCATCCTTTGACAGATGAACGGCTCCTGCATACAGGATGATTTCATTTCGCATTTTGCGTTTGGCAACTACCGGAGCCGCTACAGCTACTGCGATTTGTTCCCAGTCGCAGGAAGCAAGGTGAAACTGCATCAAATCGTAGAAAACGAAATTGCCCGGCCGGATTTCATCAATGCCCTTAAATTCATTGATCAGGCTGCAAGTGGGGGTATCGCCCCAGGAGGCAATAATGCCAGGGTACTCCTTCTTGAAATGCTCTGTAATGGCAGTTAGTTGCCGGCTTCCTTTGGTATAGGCTTTTTGTACATCGTTGAGAGAGTAGGTTTGATAGGTCTGGCCGGCATGGGCTACAAACCCTTTAAACTGCAACAGTTCATTTTCTGCTGCCTCCTGCAGGGTTCGGCTGATGTCTTCTGTTTCATCGGGATGAAACCCACTCCGGAAATTGCCTACATCAAGCTTTATATAAAAGCCGGCAGGATGTTTCATGTTGCTTTTCAGAAATTTCAATACAGAACTGTCAGCAATAAGAATGCTCAATTGAATGCGCGAAGCCAGGTTGTTGATTTGGTTTATCTCCCTTGTATTTACCGGGAAAGCCACCATGATGTCATGCCAGCCGTCAGCGGCAAAATACTCCGCCATAGTAACAGAAGATACACATATTTTTTCTGTGCCTGCCTCCCTGAACCAGCGACCAATAATCTGAGACTGGTGGGTCTTGAAATGGGGTCTGAAAATTACCTTTGATTGCCTGGCTTTGGCAATCATGTGCCTGATGTTTCGGCGGCATTTGTCTTCGTCTACCACTAGAGCAGGCGACACTATATCATCCATAATGGGGTTCTTAAAATACTAATTGCACAAGAGGCTGACTGAAATTGTTACTCCGGATGTTGAGCTTTTCAAAAAACGGGAACCAGTTGTCGTGCATTTATGCACTGTCAGGCTGGCAGGGTTTTGGCGGGCTCAACGATCTTTTGTTGCAAATCGTTTGAGTCGGCCCCTTGTGATGTTTATGTTTATCCGATTTTTTCTTCTACCATCTTCAGGATTTCCTGTTCTTTTTTGATGGCAGCATCCTGGATTTCCTGCCCTTTTTTGATGATCTTTGATACGAAATCTTTGTCTTCCAGATCGGCTGTGTTGATTTTTACATTCATAAATGCTCCCATCACTGCGGTGCGGGCGCACAATGCACCTACTCCTGCATCGGTAACAGAGTTGGGGTTGCCTCTTTCTACCATTTCAAGGATGGTATCCATACTTTCGTAAGATTTTTCCATCACTCTGAATGGCACTTCAATGGCGTATTTTGTGGCATCCTGGATGGCTTTTTTGCGCGCCTTTTTTTCTTCATCATTGGATTTGGGAAGCCCAAAAGCATCCATGATGCGGTTGAAAGAGCGGGTGTCTTCATCAACCAGGAACATGAGTTCATCTTTGAAGGCTTGTCCCTTTTCAGCCCAATTGCCGTAGAAATCCCATTTGTCGTCCCAGCCTCTTTTATGGGAGGAAAGGTTGGCAACCATGGTGGCCAGGGATATTCCCAAAGCACCCACGTATGCAGAAATGGATCCACCGCCGGGTGCCGGAGACTCACTGGCCGTTTCATCGGCAAACTCCTGCAGGCTCATGTCCGCAAGTTTTTTACCTTCATCTTCGGCAATCATGTACTCGATAATTTTTTCTTTGGGGTTAAAGGGTTTGAGATCATCAAGGCCCATGGATTTAACCGCGATTTTGATAATTTCGGCTTCTGAAACACCCACACTGCGTTGTTGCTTGCGCAGGAAATATTTGCCGGCGTCGATCATTGCCTGCAAAGGCACCAGTCCTACCAGTTCGGAGCCTGTTACTCTTACTCCACGATCGGCAGCTTTTTTTACTACCTCTTCAAATGCGATGTGTACCGGGGTAATGGAAATATTGGTCAGGTTAAGAGATATCTGAGCTATACCGTACTCTTCAATGAACCAGCCGATACCTTTTACCGCTTTGAGTGAACCCGGGATAAATACTTTATCTCCTTTCTCGTCGGTTACAATTTTCCCTGTAATAGGATTTCCTTCTCTTTTGACCCGCCCTTTTTCGCGCACATCAAAAGCAATGGAATTGGCACGCCGGGTAGAGGTAGTGTTGAGGTTGACATTATACGCAACCAGGAAGTCGCGCGCGCCAACGGCAGTAGCACCCCACCTGGGGTTAAAGGTTGCAGGGCCGAAGTCGGGTTTCCATTCCGGATTTTTGAATTTGTCGGCCAGTCCTTCGTATTCACCGCTGCGGCAGGTGGCCAGGTTGCGGCGTTTTTCCTCAAATGCTGCATTTTCGTAGCAATAGACAGGAATGTTGAGTTCATTGCCAATGCGCTCAGCCAGTTTGCGGGCGTATTCCACGGTTTCTTCCATGGTAATATTGGCCACCGGTACCAGCGGGCAAACATCAGTGGCTCCCATGCGGGGGTGCTCACCTTTGTGCTTGCTCATATCAATGAGTTCAGAAGCTTTTTTGACTGCACGAAAAGCAGCCTCAATTACTTCGTCGGGGGTGCCTACCATGGTAACTACCGTGCGATTGGTCGCTTTGCCCGGGTCAACATCCAGAAGCTTTACACCATCTACGCTTTCAATCTCATGGGTAATCTGGTTGATGATGCCCATGTCGTTTCCTTCACTAAAGTTGGGTACACATTCTATAAGTTTCTTCATAAGATATTTTGATTTTAAAGATTTAAAGGGGGTGAAGCCTTTTCTTTTGTGCAATTTTCTTTTAGTACTGCTACGAAATTATAAAAAAAAGCCATTGGATACTTCCAATGGCTTTTGGTTTTTTTTGAAGTATAGTAACACTACATTCTTTTTTCCTTGATTCTTGCTTTTTTACCACGCAATTCTCTAAGGTAGAATATTCTTGCTCTGCGAACTACACCACGACGGTTAAGCTCAATTTTTTCGATAAAGGGAGAGTTGACAGGGAAAATTCTTTCCACACCCACGTTTCCGGAGATTTTTCTCACGGTAAAAGTTTCAGTTGCGCTCACACCTCTTCTCTGAATTACAACTCCCTGAAAAGGCTGGATACGCTCCTTGTTACCTTCCTTGATTTTATAATGCACAGTTACGGTATCGCCGGCTTTGAATGCAGGAGTTTCTTTTTTCTCCGTCAATACATCCTGCACAAAATTCATTATTTCCATCTTGTTCATGACACAGTATATTTATTCGTTTATGGCATTGCCCCGTACGGGAGGCTTTCAATATGAATAGTTTACGATTTTTCTTGCGAAAATGGGAGTGCAAAGTTAGGGATTAAATTCAAATAAAAAAAGATAATGATAATTTATTTTGAAAAACCTTAACCGACAGAAAAATCGCTCTAACAGCCAGGCAAAGATAGCAGATTTATTGTTTTCTGCAGTGTCTTATATATTGGTTTTGTATTTAATGTTTTTTTTAGTTAGTTTTGATA
>RECE01000367.1 GCA_007694165.1 Bacteroidota bacterium | reverse complement strand
TTATCCATCTCAACACATCGGAGGTTTGTGATGGCAATTATTGCGTTTCGCCAAAACAAAGAGACTGGCTGCAAAATACTCTGGCGGAGACTTCGCAAAATACCCCCATTATCCTGGTTGCTCATGTTCCCTTTCTGTCATTTTACTATCCTGCTTTGCACGGATATTATACTCACACTGACGTTTTTCATGGTTTCAAGGAAATCTGGGACATGTTTAAAGACCACAACCTTCAGTTGGTTTTACAAGGGCATATGCACCTTTATGAAGAATTGAATGTACTCAATACGCAATTCATAACCGGCGGTGCGCTATCGGGCAGTTGGTGGTCCGGCTCATACCATGGCACAAAGGAAGGGTTTGTGCTGGTACACTGGAATGGCACAGAACTTACCTGGAGTTATGAAGATTTTGGTTGGCAGGTTCTGGAAAGAGACTAAAACCTGGCATTAATAATTGTTTAAACATAGAATAAATAATGCCATAAAAAAATACACCTTATCCAATTTTAATTTATAAATGAGTTAAATAACTTTTCTGCAAATAATGAAATTCTACTTAATTATGAAAAATCCGGTCATATTATTAACATGGGTAGTTCTTTTATCCGGAATACATATGCTGGCTTTGGCAGCGGACAACAAGGGACTGCTCCCCGTTAATCGGGATGGTTTTGAGACGGGAGACTGGCGCAATTTCAGGCCGCATTACGCAGGCAATGCTACAGACTGGATCAGGCCCAACTTTTCAATTAACCAGGTTGATCCAATTGATGGCGATTTCTCTTTGCGTTGGTCATCTGATGACAAGCATCACCATTGGTTTATGCTTAGCAACGCCTTCTACCTGGCAAAGCCCGTTAAAGTGACTGTTGATTTCCGTGTAAGTGGCGAAGCGCAGGATTTTGAAGCCGGCCTGCTGCTCATGCAATCAAAAGTGGAATATGCGGGGATAAAAGTTTCCAACAAAAGAGCAGAGCTTTTTAAAGAGGGAAACACCACCATTGAACATACCGGAAAGGAAATCAACCTCCTGCCCGGAACAATATACACCTTATCTGTCAGTATTCTTGATGACAATCTATTCCGGACAGAGGTGATGGAAAAGGAGTCAGGCAGGGTGATGGCCGGTTTTGAATCGTATAGTTTTATTGCACCTCAGGCCGTTTCTTTGTATGTGTCAACCGGCAATGATTCCAATACTATCATCGATTTCGACAACATTGCAGCAGATGCTGCCGCCTACATAATGCCAGCCGGCAAATATGTGCGTTCTCCGCAATTTGTTGTCTTGCCACGCCTGCCCGACGTAGCGCAGGAACAGGGAAACTGGGTGGGTGGCCAGTCAACAATGCTCGATGATGGTGAGTTTAAAATGTGGTACCGCATCCGCGACAACCAGGTCAGGGGACGGGGCTATGGCTATGCGCGAAGCAGCGACGGGCTGAACTGGGAGAAATATGAGCAGAACCCTATCTTCACTCATCATCCTGATTATTTAAGCAATGAAAAGATCAGCGTACTCAAAGTCGATGGATTATACCGGGCCTGGTATGCGGTGGACACCGGCGACAACAAATGGTATACAGCCTATGCCACCAGCGAAGATGGCCTCAGCTGGGAGCAGCATGGACTGGTCATTGACGAGACCTACTGCAAGGATGCAGTGGTAATTTATCTTGATGGAATCTATTATCTCTACTCCATAAAAGACGATACACGAATAGGTGTTTATACCTCTGAGAACGGTATTGACTTCATCAACCAAAACACCATCGAAATTGGCGTGCATGCCCATGTGGCAGCATTTTATGATAAGAGCACCGGTCTGTTTCACCTTTACAGCACAGCGGGGTACAACGGGGTTAACCACGCCATATCGACCAACGGGATCGATTTCGGTTTTTTTACCAATGTAATGAACCCCTCTGCAGTGGGGCTCGACGACTGGGACCAGGCGGGTGTTACCTATCTTTCTTTCATTACCGACGCCCACGGCCATGTCGGCAACGCAAGTTCCCTACCCTTTTATTACCAGGCCCGTAACCATTGGGACAACAACATACCCGGCTGGAGGTTTCATGGCGGTGAAAGAGTGGTGCTTGGCGGCAAGTATGAAGGACTCTATCTTGGCGTTCCCACAAGGATACATCCCGGTCAGATTTATAAATACGAATCTTTCCCGTTTATGGTACCAAAAGCAGAAGGATTTTCAGTGGCCGTACTGAGACCTGTAAGAATTGTTATTGACAGCTATAACCCTGATAAAGATTTGGTTGCAACAGGAAGGCTAGAGCCCATTTCTACAGCCCCGCGCAGAACCCAGGTGCAGTTAAAGGCCGAAAGGCTTGCTCCGGGTAAAAGCTACGTTCTCTTACTGGACAATGAAAAGATGGCTGAATCGCTGGCCGATTTTAACGGAACTGCTTTCTTTACCATACCGGTTCAGCAGGACGGAGAAAAAAGCTTTCGGCTGCTAAGAAAATAAAAACATACATGCGAACAATTATGTCAACATTCACAAATTATTTGAAAGTTTGGTCCATCTCCCTTCTATTCATTTTAGGGATCATCAGTTATAAAGGGTTTGGAAATCCTCCTTCTGATAACAATGCAAATAGTGATTCAAACCCGACACGAGATTATTATTTTGACAAACCCGCTGATGGTGTAATCCGGATATTGACATATAACATCCGGAACTGCATCGGCATGGATGGGAAGACTGATTTTGGAAGAGTTGCTGATGTAATTAACAGGATCAACCCCCACATTGTAGCACTGCAGGAAGTTGATAGTGTAACATATCGAATGAATGGTATTGATGTGCTCGGGATATTGGCCGAAAAGACAAACATGTTTCCTAGTTATGGTCCCGCTATTGATTTTCAGGGCGGAAAATATGGCAATGGCGTTTTATCGCGCAAAAAACCGCTAAGTTCTGAATATATCCCCCTTCCCGGAAGACAGGAGAGAAGAAGTCTCTTAATGGTTGAGTTTGAAGATTACATAATTTATTGCACACATCTCAACAACGCTTTTGCAGGTGACAGGCACGGATCGGTTATGATTATTGATTATGAAGCCAGAAATGCCAATAAACCGGTTTTTCTGGCCGGCGACATCAATGATACTCCTGGTTCAAGAACACTGGAGTTATTATCAGAAAACTGGATACAGTTGAGTGGCAACGAATTTACTTTTCGCAGTGACGCACCTGACAGATGTATCGACTATATTTTCGGGCTGAAACATGATGATTTCAGCTATGAAATAGTAAGACAGGTTGTAGTCAATGAGCCGGTTGCTTCAGATCATTTACCTGTTTTTGTTGACATAAGAATAAGGTAGCAGATATACAAGGTCATTTGCACTGCACAGAATTCAGGGAAATTTTTATCCCCAGTCTGATACAGACTAATCTTCCAATGTTGTTATATCTGTTTTAGGCTTAGGAAGATTCATGGCTTTAATCTCCTTTTTTGCCTCATCAACCATCTTTTGAGTCATATTGTAATTAAACCTGCCATAATCATTTACTTCGAACTCGCCAACCCAAAAGAAACCCCACTTTTCGAAGAAATCGGTTAAATCGGTACTGCTGATCCTGCAAGCTTCTTTTACAAAGTTTAACTGATATTCGGCCACCAAGTTGTTTCCTCTTCTGCCTCCGGATTCTCCCGGCAGAAGTTCCTGATTGCGGAATGCTTCATGCAGGTCGGGATAGAAATCGGGGTATTTGCCCATACCTGAAAAATAAAGCTGCAATTGCCAGAAAGGTACCAGCCTGTTGAAAACGTCTTCATCCTGCAAATAGGATATGCCACCTTCAATAATAGATGTTCGCGCTTTTTTATAGTTCTCCTGAGCGCTTATACGACTTTGGTTGCCGAAGGAGGTGGTAACATACATGGTATAAACATTGTTGCTCACCTCGCCTAATCCACCCCAATGGAAAAACGGGTTTAGCTGATGAACATGACCCACCTCGTGGCTAAAGCCCCAGCAGGGATCCCCCTTTATCACCCTTTCGGGATCCACAACCAGGTTCATGGCATAGCCCGGGTTATCGCCCATATAGGCTACTCCGTCGCCATCGCGAAACATATAATAATTGTAATTAACCCTTGCCAGTATTCTGTTTTGAGGTACGCGGTCATACTTAATAAGCCCAAGAAACCTGTGCTGGCGATGCACCAGCGAATCATAATTGCTGATTAACTCTATACCCCTGTCATAGGCATATTTTTTAAACGCCTCCACAGGGTAGGCAACCTGAATATGTCTGCCACGGGCATCAAAAACGGTATAAACAGCATTGTCAAGAAATTTCTTCCATTCTTCGGATGTATGCTTTTCAATATCAAAATATCCGTTTACCCTGGCATTGACAAAGTGCACTTCAATCTCGGTCTCCTTTTCCGGATCATCAGAGTAGTAGTAAATATATGCCAGTCCGTCCCAGTCAGTTACATCAATAATATTAACGCCATTTTGGAGGGAAAATGTGCTTTTGGCAATACCCCATCCGTTTGGGTCTCTTGAAGGCTCCACTCCTTCGGGTGCCCGCCTGTTCCAGTTTGGGATTACCAATGATACCTTGGATCCCGCGGCTATATTATCAACAAGTACAATATGTCTCCCCAAGGGAAGATATATACCGGTCATGTTTTCGTAATTGCTGTAACCTCTGCCAATCTTTAGCAGCTCACCCAGGGTAGCTGGATGAAGGTAGGCATTGTAGGTGGCTAACCTGAAATCAAATGAATAGCTTTGGTCATGCATTGATTTTGCAAGAGCCTTTATTTCAGCGTTCTTCAACCTGTTTATATCTCTCTTTTTAATTCCATCCTTTAATGATGAAGCAATAGGTGTAGAAAAAACTTTGAGGTCCTGTTCAATCTCTCTTATTGTGGGTTCAGATGAATATCCCGGAAACGAGATGCAAAAAATAATACAGGTGAGCCAAACTTTGGAAAACAGACGCATGTAATTTATACTTTATGGGTTGTTATTAAATATTTTTAAGAATGAGCCGCAAATATATATATTTTTTTAAATAACCCCTATAATAACTCAGGTATAATACAGATTAATCCAATCAAAACCCGAACCCGATGGAATAATTAAAAAAGTAATCATTGTTAATTGACTAAGAGTTATTTAAAATTATTAAACAATTCGTTTTTTTTCTTGTTTCTTATCAATGAATGCTAACTCGTAGAAATGAATTAACCTATTTAAACCAATTGAATTTTAAACTAATAACCATTAATAAGAAAAGAGTTATGAAAAATTTGAAATTATTTACCGTTATACTTGCAGGTACATTCCTTATGGCTGCCTGCGGAGGTCCAAGTGAAAAAGCTGCAGAAATATCTGAAAGACTTGAACCGGGCGAAAGGCCTGAAAATGCAGTGGTTAAAAATATTGATATGGCACGCAGTACCGTTGCCTGGGAAGGCACCAAAGTAACCGGCAGACATGATGGTACCATCGGTTTGTCATCCGGCGAACTTTACATTGTTGATGACCAGATTGTGGGTGGAAACATTGTAATTGACATGACACAGATCGTTGTACTTGATATTGAAGATCCGGGAACCAACGCGCGCCTGAGAGGTCACCTTGAATCTGACGATTTCTTTTCAGTTGCCACTTTCCCTGAAGCCACTTTTGAAATGGCAAATATCGTAAAGCGCGAAAATGTGGCTGAAGGAGAGCCTAACTACACCATCAGTGGAAACCTTACTATTAAAGGTATTACCCATGGTGTTACTTTTCCTGCTCATGTGCATATGGAAAACGGTGCAATGACTGCCAGGGCCGATTTTGACCTGGATCGTACCATGTGGGATGTAAGATTCGGCAGTGGCCGCTTCTTCGATAACCTGGGCGATAATTTGATTCACGATAACTTTAATATGAAGCTGGATATTGTAGCGGTAAACTAAAGACGGAAGACCGCAATAAAAAAACGGGGCTTTAATTATAAAGCCCCGTTTTTTTATTACTTCTTTTTAGCTGTGGCCGAGTTCGTCCCATTCTGATTCATCAAAATCATCAGAATCTTCATCTGTACGCCAGGGAAAGCTGTATAATCCGGCTTCGAGCCTTTCGCGTTTTTGCTCGTCGGTCATGTTTTCATATTCAGCCTTGTCGGCTATAAGCTTTTGTCTTTTCTCTTCTTCAATGGCATTGAGTTCGGCCATGTATTTCTTTTCTATCCTGTTTGTAAGGAAATTATTGGCTACCGACGGGAAAAGTTCCAGCAACAATTCTTCTTTTTCATTGGCTGCAAGTTTTACGCCTCCAAACTCATCAAGCGTTGGATTTTCCTGCTTTTTATAATCCTTCGGATCGTATGCTACTTCTTTGGGAGAACCTGTGATTTTTTTCCGAAAAGCAGGTTCAATGGGTATGGGTGTTTGGCCGTAAAGGCCTTTGACCAGGTTTACAAACTGATTGGATTTGCTGGTATACATGGGTTTGCCGGCATTCTCATCCTGCACGCAGTTTACTGCCTGCACACCTACAATCTGACTGGTGGGTGTAACCAGCGGCGGACAACCGGCTGAAAGACGCACGCTCGGAATGATCTCCAGCGCGCGGGGCAGCAAATCTTCAAGTTTCAACTGCTTTAGCTGTGCCAGCATATTGGTGTACATGCCACCGGGTACCTCTGCCATACGTACATCTTCATTGGGTGGCGGAAAATTGAAATATTGTTCAATAGCCTGGGTGGTTTCCAGCAGCTCACGTTCTTTCTTTTCTGTGGCCAGATCAATGGCTTTATAAAACAAATCATCAATGGCTACCGGAAGTTTATCCTTTGAAAGATCAAATTCCCTGGGAAATATTTTGTAGGAATCGAACTCGGCAAGTTCCTCACGTATTGTTTTCAGTTCCCTGTTTATGGGAGCTATAACATCCACATTTACGCCGGTCTCAATTCCCAGCTTATCGCAGAAAATGTGAATAATTTCGTAGGCCGGTGCACCGGGACCGCCTGCAAAATTCAGGATTGATGTATCAATAATATCCACTCCGTTTATGATGGCTGTAAGGGCCGAAGCCAGGCCGTATCCGGGTGTGGAATGTGTATGGAAATCGATGGGTATGTTTAGCTCCTGCTTCATCATTTTTATGATGATGCCTGATTTTACCGGTGGAATCAATCCTGCCATATCCTTTATGGTGACCATATCGGCACCCATGCTCTCCAGCTCTTTTGCCTTGTTTACAAAATATTCAATGGTAAAGATCTTCTGGGGCAATGGCTTCCCTTTGAGAAACCCCACCAGGCGCTCCTTTTTTGAAAAACGCGGGTCAACGGTATAGCAAACGGTACAATCGGCGATTCCGCCGTTTTCCTTCACAAATTTGATGGTGGAGCGAATATTATTTGCATCGTTCAGTGCGTCAAAAATCCGCATGATATCAATGCCGGATTCAATGGCATTGCGGTTAAATCCTTCAATAACCGAATCGGGATAGGGATTGTAACCAAAAAGGTTACGCCCACGCGACAATGCTGTAAGCTTTGAAGAATCGCCAATTACAGCTTTGATTTTTTCGAGTCGTTCCCAGGGATCTTCATTCAGATAACGCATTACTGAGTCGGGCACTGCCCCTCCCCACACCTCCATGGCATAAAAACCGGCATCTTTAAAGAGCGGAAGTACTCTGTCAACCTGTTGCTGTGTCATTCGGGTAGCAAAAAGAGATTGCTGCCCATCGCGTAAAGTAAGATCTCGGATTTTTAATTGATGATTCATATATTTCGGGATTTTCAATCTAAGATAACAACGTTACAAAGATAAAAGAAATGCAGCATTGTTAATAGTTTAACAAAATTTATCAGTAATAAAAAACCAATGGTACAAAATAGATTAAACCATTGATTTTATAACAAGCATGGCAATTGGTCAGAACGGGAATTCATCCAGATCATGATCCCTGGGACCCTCATCATCTTCGATGGGAGTTGCAAGTTTATGTTTCCGATTGCTTTCTACATAAATGGCTTTGTAGGGTTCGGTGGGACAAGCATACTCACAAGCGCCGCATCCTATGCACAGATCGGGCTCCACCTCCGGAAGCCATAAGCCCTCATAGGGCACCATGGTTACTGCCTTGGTGGGGCAATGCTCTGAACAGGCTCCGCAATCGGTTCTGTCTACAGTAACCACGCAGCTTTCATACATAAATTTCGCAATCCCGATTTGGGTTATATGCTTGGTAGCGCGGTCAAGTTTTGTAATTGCCCCTGTAGGACATACTTCCGTACATCTTGTACAATCGAAATTACAGAAGCTTTTATGGTAATCGAGTTTGGGCTGCATAAACCCTTCCAGACCATAATCAAAAAACGAAGGTACTATAACATTTGTAGGGCAGGCGCCCACACATAAATAACATGCTATACACTTTCCGGTAAAATGATCATGGCTAATGGAACCGGGGGGGGTTACCGGTAAGTCGGTTCCTGAGGGCACCATTCCTGCCTTGCCTTGCTCAACCTGTGCTTTTGCAAATTTTTTCAGTAAAGGGAAACTCATAACTCCACCTGCCAGTGTTAAAAAGAAAGCTTTTTTTTCATTACGTATCTTATCTTCAGTATCCGCCTTAACAAGTTGTTTTTTTCCGGAATAAGCATTTTCGTAATACAACCCGTTGTTTGAACAGCTGGCAAAGCAATTAAAACAGCTTATGCAACGGCTCATATCAACGGTTTTATTTTTACTGTCAAGGCATTCGGCTTTGCATACTTTTTCACATTTCCCACAAAAGGTGCAGGCTTCATCTTTGAAAGCCAGCCGATATACAGATCGTGTAGAAACCAAGCCCAATATCGAACCTACCGGACAAAGAGAATTGCAGAAAAGTCGACCTCGCCATATACTCATGGTCATAATGACACCCAGGATTCCCACCGAAACGGCAATCACATCGCGCGGTAACGATTGCTTAAGGAAGGGTGTAATGAAAAACAGATCGAGCCTTTCGAGTAGCCCCGAAAGTACGTTTACTCCTCTGGTAAATACCGGCTGAATAAGCGTTACGCTAATCTTACCAAAATTAGAATACGGATCAAGAAGGTTTAACAGGAATAAACTGCCGAATACCCAGAATAAGAGTGTGGCTGCCAACAAAGAATAACGTATAATAAATTTTCTGTTTGACGTATATACAAATCTTCTTTTCTTTTTCGGTTTCAATCTTTTCCCAAGCGCTATAAAAAAATCCTGGAGGGTTCCCAACGGACAAATGGAAGAACAATACACCCTGCCAAATAATAATGTAATTAGCAAAATCAGCAGAAACCCCAGTGAAGAAACTGCAAATGCAATGGCGGTAAACCTGAGCAATGAGGGAAAAAACTGCAATCGCAATAAAAACTCAGCCACCGGGTCAACAATCCTTCCATGAACATTCATGAAAAAGAGAAGTAAAAAAGCAAATATCAGAATGGATATTATAATCCTGATTTTTCTGAGATGACGGAGTTGCATGAGTTTAGTTTTAGAAGAGAGGGTTTATTTAGATTTTAAAAGATTATTTTCAAAGATGGCATTTCCAGGTTTTGCTATTACATGTAAACTCTCTGAATGTTACGTGTTGTAAGGTCCAGATTACCGATATTCATTCTTTCGGCAATGGCAAGGTGACCCACATTTGCTGGTTCCTCGCCAAAAATCATAGCACTTGCGGCATCAACAGCCACGATATCTGATGAAACCAAAAGGCTGTTTTTCCTTACCAGATCAGCGGTTGAAGTACCTCTCGGGCCATTTCTTGTCATAACCAGCATGGCATCTACAATATTGAGATCGGGTTTACGGTACAGGCAAAAGTCGGCAATGCACTGATTCAGGTCATTACGATGCCAGTAACGTCGATCCCAAACTATCCCCATCAGATTTTTCATGGCAATAGTAAGCCGGGTTGAGCTATGATGCTTAAGCACCGGTACATTGATAAAAACATCATTTTCAAGGATTTGCTCGTGTACTTTCGCTTCCTTTAATCTGACAGCACCAGGTATGGTAATATCGCGGTAATTTCTTTCAAAGTTTCCCGGAACAATACGTGCACCCGCATCACGGGCTGCTTTTTCAATACCACTGTTTTTATAACTTCTTTGCCAGTTGTCGCAGGTATGGTCAAATACGGTAACCCGGGAAGCACCGGCTTCCAGGCAATGCCTTACCACCGCACCAACCAGATCGGGATTGGTATTGGCAGCGCGATCAGGAATAACATCCCAGCCAATATTGGGTTTTACAACAACGGTTTGTCCGGGTTTTACCCATTGCGACATACCTCCCATTTCCTGCATGGCCCGTTCAAACATGGCAA